>NZ_SRLV01000034.1:0-81156 GCF_006518205.1 Myxococcus sp. CA005
GGGACATGGGGGCTCCAGCGAGATTCGGGGGCGCCCGGAAGGACGCCATCTGTCCCCATTGTCCGTGAACCGATTCCCCAGTTGCCTCGTCCCTTCATTTTTTGAGAATCGAGGCCCGGATTTTTCTCGAACTGGGTGAGTCTTCGTCCCACTCCGCGCGCGAATAGAGCCCCATGGGCGTCCAGGTGGGATTCAGTGCGAGGGTGGGGCCGAGTCGGGCGAGCCCGGGTGGGGCCTCAGCCGGCGGACGGCGCGCAGCAGGAGCTCCTCGTCCCGGGGGCTGGCCAGGAAGCCGCGTGCGCCGAGCTCGCGGACCCGGTCGAAGCTCTCGTCATCGCTGCCGTGGACGATGAGGGCGCCCTTGATGTGGACCTCCCCGGCCAGCAGGCCCTCCATGGCCTGGAGGGGCGCGAGCACGACGTCCTCCGGCCCGGTGTGCAGCACCTCCAAGGGGGTGGCGGTGCGGGCCTGGAGGCCGTTCCTCGCCAGCAGCCGGGTGATGAGCACTGCCGTGACGGGCGACCAGCCATAGAGCAGCAGGGGGCCCCCGGGCGCGAGTGAGGGGGGCATGGGCGGCTCGGCGGGCGTCTCGATGCCATAGAGGTCCGCCAGCGCACGGGCCAGCGCCGCGTCCGAGGCGATGTGCGCTTCGACGCGTGGCATTCCGGACACGGCGCGGACGGCGTCCACCGCATCCAACGACACGGGGGCGGGCAGCGCGATGTGGAGTACCTCTCGCTCGCCCTGGTCCAGCAGCACCTTATCGATGCGCAGCGGGACGACCCGATACTGGCGCGCCACGCGAGCGGGGATGTGGTTCAGCCGCCTGGAGTCTGGCGGGGTCCGTTCCAGGTCCACCGCGTCCACGCCGAACTGCTCGGCGAGTCCGCGAAGCACGTCGGCTCCGGAGCAGAGGCCCTCTCGCACCAGCGCCCGCCCGAGCGGGACATGCACCTCATGGTGATGCACCAGTCCCACCCGGAGCTGGGCGCGGTTGAGCACTCCCTGTTCCAGGAGAATCTCGCCGAGCGGGCGTCGTGAGCCAGTCTCCATGAGAAGACATGAAGTCTGCACTCGACGCCCCGGTCGGCGAGAGGCGGCCCGCCGTGGGCTCGCCAGGTTGCCTGCCTTGCTGGCGGGGCTCAGCCGCGCGAAGCGAAGTGCTGCTCGTAGGCCTCGGGCTTGAAGCCCACGAGGACGGTGTCACCGGTGACGAGCACGGGGCGCTTCACCAGCTTCCCATCCGCGGCCAGCCACTCGACCAACTCCGCGTCGCTGGCGGCATCCACCTTCGCCTTGCCGAGCGCGCGGTAGCTCTGGCCGCTGGTGTTGAGCCACTTGCGGACAGAGACACCGCTGCGCGCAATCCATTGCTTCAGCTCCGCCACGGTGGGCGGCATCTCGACGATGGGGCGCACCTGGTGGGCAATACCTTGCTCCTGCAACCACTTCAGTGCCTTCTTGCAGGTGCCGCAGCCCGAGTAAGAGAGTACGAGGACGTCTTTCGCCATGCGCGCGCTTGTAACAGGGCACCCGCGTCCCTCCCAGCGATGAGTCCCCGGGTCGTCCGGACCCGGTTTGCGAGCCGCCAGCAGCGCGTGTTAGCGCGACGGGACATGAAAGCCTCCCGCTTCCCGCGCTCGCTGTTCGCGCTCCCCGTGGTCCTGGTGCTTGCTGCCTGTTCGTCGGGGCCGGATGACAGGCCCGCTCCCGGAGAGGACGCGGGCGTGCTGGACGGCGGCGCGGATGCAGGCACGCCGGACAGCGGCACGGATGCGGGCAGTGACGGCGACGCGGGCACGCCGGACGCGGGTCCGGACATCGAGGTCCCCGAGGATGGCGGCACGATTGTCAGGGGGACGTTGACGGGACGGCTCACGGTGGAGGGCTCGCCGTACCGGGTGGAGGGGGATTCAAACGGGGTCGTCACCATTCCCCACGGGCAGGTGCTGACGGTGGGGCCGGGCGTCATCCTGGACTTCCGTGGTCGGCCGGAGGTGTCGGAGCGGGACGTGGATTCGGACGCCCCCGACAATGTGATGAACCACCAGGCGGGCCGCGTGGAGGTCCGCGTGTACGGCGCCATCCAGATCCGGGGCACGGCGGATGCGCCCGTGCTGCTGACGTCCACCAACCCCCATGGCTGGTGGGGGATGAACTTCTACGGTGCCAACTCCGTGGGCTCGGGCGACCCGGTGTTCGAGCACACGATTTTCGAGAAGGTGCGCAAGAACCAATACAACAGCGACCGCGATTGGACGCGTGCCGCGCTGTGGGTCTACTACCCGGGGGCGGTGACGATTACGGGCTCGGTGTTCCGTGACAACGAGTCCTCCGCCAACTGCGGCGCGTTGGACCTGATGTTCACCGACGGCTCGCGGGTGGAAAAAACCATCTTCGAGAACAACCGCATCCGTGAAATCGACCGCTTCGCACAGCCGGGCACCTATTCGATGGCCGGCGGTGGAGCGGTGTGCATCACCCACGGTCGCAACACGGTGCTGCGCGGCAACACGTTCCGGGGCAACTTCGTGCAGGCCTTCGGAGGCTCGCTGACGAGCGACCTCTGGGACCGGCCCATCCTCACGTGGCCCAACCCCCAGGGCATCTTTGACCTGGGCGGTGGTGCCGCCATCCACTACTTCCAGCCGGACAATGACCTGCTGGAGGGCAACGTGTTCGACGGCAACTTCATCCCGCTGGGCCCCGGCGCGGCCGTCCAGTTGGAGGACATCGGCGGGTCGCGAACCGTCGTCATGCGAGGCAACCGCTTCGTGAACAACCGGGGCGGGGCCGGAGGTGTCATCACCTGCAACCGTGGGTCGAATACGGGCGAACTGGTCATCACCCGCGACAACGTCTTCACTGGCAACACGGTGAATGGACAGCCGGCCACGAACATGACGGGCGACTGCGGCGTGGTGACCCAGTAACGGCCCTCACGGCGTGGTGAAGCGGACGCCCGCGCGGCTCAGCAGCGGGTCGTCCGCCAGTTGCCACAGCGCGACGGCGTGGTTCTCCTGCCGGGTGCCACCGAAGTGCAGGCCGAGCACTGCGTGCGTCTCCAACTCGACGATGGGCGAGCCGGAGCTGCCTCCCAACGTGGAGCAGTCATGGGAGAGCTGCTGCCGGGCCGGGTCGAGCGAGAGCAGCTCTCCTGGCTGGAGTCGCTTCACGCCGAAGGCGTCCTCGAAGATGCGCAGCAGCACCTCGGGCGGCGTCCGGCTGTGGTCCTTCATCGGGTAGCCCACGCAGTACAAGGCGCGGGAGTCTGTCGCGTCCGGTGCTTGGGTGGCGAGCCGCAGCGGGGCGGGACGCAGCACCGCCCCCTTGGGAGCCCCCAGTCGCAGCAGCGCCAGGTCATGCACGGCGTGAACCGCCGCGACGCCTTGGATGGGGAAGGTGGCCTGGGCATCGCGCTGATGCTCCCCCAGCCAGTCCACCCGAGGCACCACGCCGAGCCGCAGCACCCACTTGTCCGTCGCCCGCCGGCAGAAGTGCTGCGCGACGTGACGGTTGGTCATCACCAGCTCATCGGTCACCAGGAAGCCCGTGCCGAGCATGCCGCTTCCGGCCAGCTCGATGCGCCCGGTGGCGTCGATGGTTCGCTCGATGTGCTCGCGGTGTTGCTCCAACATCTCCCACCCCACGGGCGGCGCACCGAAGCTGCCGTTCCGGATGGCGAGGGCAGGGCGTCCGAAGAAGGCGACGACTGTTTCCAGCGCCGTCTGCTCGGTTTCGGAGAGGGGCGTGTCCTCCCTCGAATGCTCCAGCCGCGCGAGGACCTGCGCGCCCGTCGCCAGCAAGTCACGGAGTTCGTCGCGCAGGGCGTCGGCAGTCACCTTGCCGACGACGGAGGTGGGCACGCGCCAGGAGGGGGGAAAGTGCGTGGCGACGAGCGCCTCCACGCCCTCAGGGTGCAGCGCCTCGCGGACCTTCGACAGGTCGCGGAGGGTGCGGAGTGCCCGGTGCAACGGCTCACGGCCTTGCTGGGTGGCGCTCATGGAGACGTTGTGCCTCACGGCGTCTGCAGGTCCGCCAGGGGGACCGCTGGGAGAAGGAAGGTGTCGCAGATGGACTGGACCGGTGCGTACTCGCGCCGTCCGCGCATGAGCGCGCAGGCCTGTCGCAGCAGGTCGTCCGGCCGGAGCGAGAAGACATAGGCTCCGTCCGAGTCGAAGGTGGCGATGCGCGTGCCCTCCTCATCGGGCTCCATCTCCAGGCCGGAGCGGTAGCCCTGGTGCAGCTCGGCCACGTGCCGGCCATCGGAGGTTCGCCAGAAGTGGAGCTTGCCCGACGTGTCCGAGACACCGAAGCGCGCTTGTGCATGGCGGACCTTCACGTGGATATCCGTGCTCACGTCGATTCTGCGCACGAGCGCGCCTGAGTTCGGGTCGAAGAGGTGGATGGCATCGTCTGTCACCGCGACGAGCCGCGACGTATCAGGAGAGAAGGAGAGCGCCTTGACCTTCCCGTCGATGGCCGCCAGGGGCTTCTTCTCGCCGTTGGTGGCGTCGAGGAGGTAGGCCTGTCCCATCCAGTAGACGTCGGGATGGTTGGCGACCGCGAAGTACTTGGAGTCCGGTGAGAACGCCATGACGACGGCTCCCAGGCTCGTGGGCAGTGGCGCCAGCTTCGTCCCCGTGGCGCTTTCCCAGATCGCGGAGGACTCGGGCACGTTGGAGATGGTGACGAAACGCTCGCCGTCCGGTGAAAACGAGGCGCCCTGGGATGTTATCGCAGAGGCGGCCAGAGGTGCTTCCCGCGTCAGCCGGCAGTCTCGGGCGGAGCCCAGGTAGACGGAGCGTTCGTCCCCAATCGCGAAGTATCTGCCGCTGGGGGCGAACTCGACGAGGGCGCTCTGGGAGAACGTCCTCTGCGTCTGACATGCGCCATCGCCAGGCACCTCGGTCCGCTGGAGGTGCGCACGGGTGCGAGGCGACGCCAGGAAGCTCTCGGTGGCGTGGTCCTCCGTGGGGGTGACGTGCCGCCATCGCCAGTGCGCGGGGAGGGAGGTCAGGTTGATTCCTGCTTCGATGGGCGGCGGCTGTGTGCGCGGTCCACGATTCGCCTGCGCCACGTCCCAGAACCGGACGTTCACGCCGCAGCGGACGGCGAGGAACTGGCCGTCGTGAGAGAAGGCGCCCTCCAGGGGCGGATACACGCCTTCGACGTCACACGCGCCCAGTGCTGTCTGGCTCGAGCTCTCCCTGTCGACGAGTGAGAGCTGGCCGCTTTGCGGCTCCCTCACCACCATCCAACGCAGGTCCTTGGACACGGCGAAGCCGCCCGGCACGTACTCGTTCCAGGTGGAGATATCGATGGTCTTCCGCGTGAGGCCGGGTTCGGCCTGGGCGAGGAGCGTGCGTCCATCCGGCGCGACCAGGGCCCGCTCCGCCCGGGACTCCAAAGGCCCCTGGCGAAACATCCAGCGCAGGGTTGCCTGGGGAACCCGGATGAAGGGATGGGCGCCCACGGGATTTTCGGCGAAATCGACGGCGCGCCGCCCGTTCTCGAAGAGGCGTCCATGGAGGGGAATGGGCCTCCAGCGTGTTCGCATCCGCGGGGATGCCGCGCTTCCGGTGGCGTTGCCAGGCCCACTGTCACAGAAGCGCACGGTGAGCGCCGAGGAGAAGGTGTCGTCGAAGGCCGAGAGGCTGCATTCGTCTTCGAAGGACGGCATGAGCGCGTGCCCTTCGAGTTTCGTGAGCGGGCGATGAAGGTCCTGGCCAGAGGGCAGCTCCAGCAGACGGAGGCTGACCTCGCCGCGCCGGTCGCCGAGCACGGCAAGCCTGCTCGAAGGGGAGAAGGCGACCGAGGGGCCCGGGTCATGCGTCGTGATGCACCGGATGAGGCGCGCATCGGAGGTCAGGTCGTAGAGGCACGTCAGTTCTTCACCGCCCACCCATGCGTAACGCGAGTCGCCCGACAGCACTGCCTGGGTGCAGGGCTCCTGGAAGGTCAGCTCGCGCAATGTCCGTCCGGTGTTCGCATCCCAGAGCTTCACCGTGCGGTCGCGACTGGCGGACAGCACGCGGTCGCCGCTGTCCGAGAACGAAATGGCTGTAATCCTGTCCTGGTGGGCATCCGGAATGGAGGGCACAGCGCCCTGGTGGCTCCACCTGAACAGGGTGCCTCGGCGCCCTCCCAGCCAAAGCGTTCCATCTCCAGGCGAGAAGCCAAAGGCGTGGGTGTCCTCCCCTGAAATGTCGGCGTACAGCGCGTCCGTGCATTCCACGAGCGCGCCTTTCGGGCACAGGTCGACGGACTCGAACTCGCGCAGCAGGCTGGCGGTGCGGACGTCCCAGAGCCGGCTGACGAACCGCATGGACGGAGTCAGCACGACGCCTCGTGTGAGGAGATGACGTGAGTCTGGAGAGAACGCGCCGACGGTGCGCGCCTCGAGCTCCGTGGACAGGGGGGCCGAGTAGAGGAACGCGGCGATGGCCTCGGTCAGCGCTTGGGTCACTTCGTCCTGGGCTGCGTCCGCGCCTGTCGGCGGGCTTCCCGCGAGTTGGATGGCCTGCGTGAGTGCCTCCACCTCGCGGCCAGGGCTGCGCGACAGGCTCACCACGGAATCGGCTTGGGAGATGCGCAACTGCAGGGAGAGCTGTTTCGAGGTCGCGGCCTCGGCGGTCACGGCAATTTCCGCCGCATTCTTCGCGGCCACGGCCTGCTTCTCGGAATCCACCGCCCGGAGGTAGAACCCGCTCACGCCCACCAGCGCGCTGACGGATGCACCCAGGGCGAGCCACAGGTTTCGCCGTGCCCGCCCGTACCGGCTCCGCTCCGCTTCTTGGCCCCGTAGGACGTACCGTTGGGCCAGCGCGCTCGTTTGGTACGGATGGAGCGTGACCATCGCCTGCGCGCGGGTGAGCGCCTCGCCTCGCAGCAGACGGTGCTCGGCCTCCTGGCGCTGCTGAGCGCGCTCCGCTTCCCACCAGCGCTCCGCGTCGGCCTGCACGGCTTCGTGCCAGCGGCGGAAGGCCCGGTCCTCGGTGCGCAGCTTCACGAAGCGCTGCCAGTGCGTGAGGAGCGCGTCGTGAATCAGCTCCACCGTCTCCCGTTGCCGGTGCCCGTCCTGGGCCGTCACCAGGAGCCGTCCGTTGACGAGCACCTGGAGCACCGCGTCCACCTCGGCCTGCTCACCCAGGCGCCCGCGCAGCACCTCCAGCGGTACTCGGCGCCCCTTGTCCTCCAGTCCGCTGTCCGCCTCACCCAACTGCACCAGCTCCAGCAGCAGCCGGTTCGCCAGCAGGCGTTCCGAGGGCTTCAGCGGTTCGTAGACACTGTCCGCCCAGCGTGCCAGCGAACCGAGCAGCCCCGCGCTGGCGTTGAATGCCTCCAAGGTCATCGCGCCATCCCGCGACGCCTGCCACAACTGCGTCAGCGCGACCTCCAGCAACGGAAGCACGGTGACGCGAGCGCCCGCGCCGGACTCCGCGCGGAACTCCTCCTGCGCGGCGAGGGCGATGGAGTCCACCACCTCGGGTGGGTCGAAGCGCAGGCCCACCTCCCGGGCCGGGCCGGCGATGATGTCCCGCAGCTCCGAGGGCGTCAGCACCGATGGCACCTGCACCCGGTGCTCACCGAGCAAGGTGCGCAGCCTCGGCGCGCGCTCGGACAGCACCGCGTCGAAGCCCTCGCGCAGCGCCACCACGCACGTCACTGGCAGAGACTCATCCGCGAGCGCGGAGAGCTGCTGGAGGAATCGTTGCTGTTGCGCCAGCTCCGCGCTGCTTCCGCGAAGGAGCACGTCCTCCAACGAGTCGATGACCAGCACCAGCCGCTTCCCTGGCTCCGGATTCGCGGCCCGCCACGCCTGGACGCGCGCGACCAACCCCTCTCCAGCGGGCAGGCCCGCGCCATCCAGCGCGGCGAATGGCTCCAGCCCCGGGCGCAGGGCCCGGACGTCCCAGTGCTGGCTGCCCGGAATGAACGTTCCGTCCCGCAGCGCGGGAATCAGCCCCGCGTGGAGCAGCGACGACTTGCCACTGCCCGAAGGGCCAGAGACCTCCACGAATCGGGGCAGCCTCGCGAGCAGCGGCAGCAATTGTTCGTCCAGCACCCGCCCGCGTCCCTTCCAGAACCGCGCGTCCGATTCACGGAACGACGCCAGGTCCCGGTAGGGGCAGTCCTCCGAAGCACGCAGCTCCGGACAGCGCGCGAGCAGCTGCTCCGTGGGCGTCGCGTACGCCTCCCGCGCCTCCGAGGCCACGGCCTTGAAGCGCACCACCCCCACCACGCGCCGCGTCTGCTCATCGAAGAGGGGCGCGCCGCTGAAGCCCTCCCGGATATCCGAGCCGTGCAGCAGCAGCTTGCGAAAGTCGCCGTCCCCCGTCGCGTAGCCGATGGTGCCGCGGGCCCACGTGCCCGTGTCATCGAAGCCCCGTGGAAATCCGAACGTGGCGAAGCGGTGGTCCGCGCTCCGCTCCGCACTGCCCAGGGGCAGCGGCGTGGACGGCCCTCGGAGCGGGCGCGTCAGCGTCAGCACCGCGAGGTCCGCCACCTCCGTGGGGCTCGATGCATCGAGCCGCAGCCGCGCCGTGGCCTTCTCGTGGCTTTGCAGCACCTCCAGGCAGATGGCGTCGCGCTCGCTGTCGCTGAGCGTGTCGAGCACGTGCCAGCACGTCACCACCAGGCGCTCCGTGACGAGGAACCCTGTCCCGAGGACGCGCTGCCGATCCCGGCTCAACACGCGAACGACGCCTTCCCGGAGGTCACTGCCTTTCATGATGTGCGCGAAGCTAGCACGCGCACCCGGCGCTGATTCCAGGCGCACTCAAGAGGTGGATTCCGTCTCCGTGAGCGCTTGCACGATTCGGCGGGCGGCCCGCCCCAGGGGGATGCCCGAGTGGTGGTGGAGCTGGGGGCGGAATGCGTGGGTGGCGTCACCCGCCAGCTTCAGGGCCTTCAGCTCGCCCCGGCGCAGCTCGCGGGTGGCCATGTATTCGGGCAGCCACCCGAAGCCCAGCCCCTCCAGGATGGCCGCCTTCTTCGCCGCGAAGTCATTGAGATGCACCGTGGAGCGTGCCTCCAGCTCGCCGGTGCTGAGCTGGAGCCGAGGGTCCGAGCCGCGCACCGTGAGCACCAGGTGCTCGGCCAGATCCTCGTCCTTCAACGGTCCCCGCCGCCGGGCCAGGGGATGGCCCCGGTGGGCCACCAGGATGGCCTTGAGCTCCGGCAGGCGGTACGTGCGCAGGCCCGGCACGGTGGGCGGCAGCAGCGTCACCATCAGGTTCGCCTCCTCGCGCACGAAGGCCGCCTCCACGCCGGAGAGGAACTCCGCGGAGACGTGGAAGCGGGTGCTGGCGCCCTCGGCGCGCAATTCCTTCAGCACGCGCAGCAGGGGCTCGGCGGGGAAGATGCCGTCGAAGACGATGCGCAGCGCGGGCTCCCAGCCAGCGCGAATCTCCGCGCACGCGGCCTCCAACTCGCGCTCGGCGGCCAGCAGCTTGCGGCAGTGCTCCAGAATCCGTTCCCCGGCGGGCGTCAGCCGGGTGCGGTAGCCGCGCCGGTCGAGCAGCGTCAGCTCCGTCTGCGCCTCGAGCGTGCGCAGCGCGTACATCACCGCCGTGTGTCCCTTTCGCAGGGCCTCCGCCGCGGCAGTGAAGGTGCCATGGCGGGCGAGGGCGTCCAGGGCGCGGGCATGCTCCAACGTGACGTTCATGCCCGACATTGTGCAATCTTCAGACAGATGCAGGCAGTTCTCTGTGCTCGTGCCGCGTCCTCTGCGCTGGGCTGGCTGCTTCATGACGCATGACGCAGCGCGCCTTATGCCGGGTGTGAGAGCCGCCCTACAGTCCCTCACAGTGAGGTGCTCCGAGCGCACCCACCTCGACGGAGGGGAATATGACGGGAAAGCTGTCTAGGGCCCTGGCTGTGGTGTCACTGCTGGCCTCCACGAGCGCGAGCGCGCAGGAGGAGGCGCAGGCGCTGGAGTCCTCCGCGCGGGATGAGCGCAGGGGCCTGGAGCTCACCGTGGGTGTCGGCTTCCAGGTGGGCGCCGGCTACGTCTACCGGGAGGGTGCGGGGCTGGACCGGCAGGTCCGCGACCTGAAGCTCAGCGACGCGGCCAATGGTGGCATCGCCTTCCTGCTGGAGGCGGGCTACCGCGTCAACTCGCGCTGGTACGTGGGCGCGTTCGGCCAGTACTCGCACGTGCTGACGAAGACGAACCCGTACACGTGCCCGGAAGGCTACGACTGCTCCACGTCGCAAATCCGCTTCGGTCCTCACGTGCAGTATCACTTCGCGCCGGACGCCTCGTTCGACCCCTTCGTGGGGCTGGGCGTGGGCATGGTCCTGCTCAACAACAAGGTCTCCGGTCCCATCACCCAGCCCGCGCCCGGAACGGTGGAGATTGACAGCCAGTCGCGCGGCCCTGAATTCGTGAACCTGACCCTCGGCGGCAAGTGGCGGCTGTCGGATTCGCTGTCGTTCGGCCCGTACCTGACGGGCACGTATGCCCGCTACACCACGCGCAGCGGCACCTCGACGGTGAACATCCCCGCCGTCAATCTCACGCAGGAGACGCCGCTGGAGCAGGTGGGTGATGGCCCCTATGGCTTGCTCATGCTCGGGGTTCGTGGGACCTGGAACCTCTAATCCGGAGTAGCCGGGTTTGTGTTTCACGCGCAGTCTCAAGTGACGCGGTGCCAACACGCCGCGTCACATGTTTCCCTACCAGGGACGTCGTCGTTCGGGATTCTCAACGCCTGCTGGCTGCGTAGAGTGCGGGCAGAGATTTTCATCCCGAGGAGTCGCCCATGGTTCGTCGTTGGCAGCGGTGGAGCGCGTGCGGAGTCCTGGGTGGATGGGCGCTGCTGAGTCTTCCCGGGGCCTCAATCGCGAAGGCGCCTCCGTTGCAGCAGGTCACCAGTTGGGTGCACCAGTCCGGCGGCCCGCAGGACGAACTGGCACAGGCCGTCACCACCTCCGGCGACGCCGTCTATACGGCGGGCTACACCAGTGGGCAGCTCGGCGCGGAGCCCTCGGCGGGGGGACAGGACGCCTACGTTTCGAAGTACGACGCCTCGGGCGCGCTGCTGTGGACGCGGCAACTGGGAACATCCGCGAATGACCGTGCGCTCGCGGTGTCCGCGGATGAATCCGGCAACGTCTACGTCGCGGGCTACACGTGGGGCAGCTTCAGCTTCTACGAGAACGCCGGCGGCACGGACTTGTTCGTGGCGAAGTACGACGCGAAGGGGGCCTTCCAGTGGGTCCGGCAGTTCGGCACCGCCACGGATGACTACGCCACGGGCATCGCCGCCACGCGGCTGGCGTCGCATGACGTGGTCTTCGTCAGTGGCTACTCACTGGGGCGCTTCGATGGCTCGGCGCCGCAAGGCAACTACGACGTGGTGGTGGCCAAGTTCGACACGGGCGGCAATCCCTACTGGCTGCGCCAGTTCGGCTCCGCGCGCAGTGACGTGGCGCTGGGCGTGGCCGTGAGCCCCAACGAGGACGTCTATGTCACGGGCTACACCTACGGCAGCTTCGACGGCGTGACGAACCCGGGCAACACGGTGGACCTGTTCCTGGCGAAGTACAGCGTCCTGGGCGAGCCGCAGTGGATTCGCCAGCTCGGCTCCTCGCATGACGAGTTCGGCACCGGCGTCGCGGTGGCGGACGACGGCGGCGTCTACGTGTCGGGCTACACGTCGGGCGCGCTGGAGGGGAGCACCCGCCTGGGCTCCTATGACGCCGTGCTGGTGAAGTACGACACCCAAGGCAACTGGCATTGGACGCGGCAGATTGGCACGGCGACCACCGACTACGCGCAGTCCGTGGCGGTGGGCAAGGAGGGCCGTGTCTACCTGGCGGGATTCACCTCCGGCGCCATGGGCGGCGAACCGTTGCTCGGGAGCACCGACATGTTCCTGGCCACCTACGACAGCCGCGGCACGTGGCTGGATTTCCGGCAGGTGGGCTCCACGTCGGCGGACCGTGGCCAGGGCGTGGCCACCGCGGAGGACGGCTCCGTCTATCTGGTGGGCTACACCTTGGGGCAGACGTCCAGCTTCCCCAGCGCGGGGGGCTACGACGCGGTGCTGTACCGCTTCCTGGATGGCGCCGCGTTGCCGGATGAGCCGGGTCCATGGGGGCCCCGAGGGGACTCCAAGGGCCTCTGAGCCATTCGCCGTCCAGCACGGGACATCGTCGCGCGGGGACATCAGCCACCGCGCGCCGCCGCGCTACGCTTCCGCCATGAGCCAGCAGGGCGACGGCGCGGCGACGGCCCGCTACAAACAAGCGGCCGCCGAATGGGCGGTGGACGGCTTCCTCCAGCCGGGCATGGTGGTGGGCCTGGGCACGGGCAGCACCGCGGCCTTCGCCGTCCAGCGGCTGGCCGCGCTGCGCGCGCAGGGACGGCTTCTGGACATCGTGGGCGTGCCCACCTCGCGCGCCACGGAGGCGCTGGCTCGCTCGCTGGGCGTGCCCGTGTCGACGTTGGACGCGCACCCCGTGCTGGACGTCACCCTCGACGGCGCGGACGAAGTGGCGCCGGACCTGTCGCTCATCAAGGGCGGAGGTGGCGCGCTGCTGCGCGAGAAGATCGTCGCGCAAGCAAGCCGGCGCGTCGTCATCGTGGTGGACGCGGGAAAGCTCTCCCCCGTGCTGGGCACGCACTGGCCGGTGCCGGTGGAGGTGATGTCCTTCGGTTGGCGCTCCCAGGCGCGGTTCCTCGAATCGCTTGGCGCGCGCGTCACCGTCCGGCAGGGCGCTGGCGGCGAGCCCTTCCTCACGGACCAGGGCAACCTCGTGCTCGACTGCGCCTTCGGCCCCATCGACGCGCCCGCGGCGCTGGCCGCGAGCCTGGGCGCGCGCGCGGGAATCATGGGCCACGGCTTGTTCCTGAACCTCGCCACGGACCTGGTGGTGGCGGGGCCGGAGGGCGTGGAGCACCGCGCGCGCTGATGTCAACGCGGTGTGAGCGCGCACCCAGAGTCCTCTCTCACCCAGAAGGCAAACAGTGGCAACGTAGGCGATTGTATGGCCAGTTTATTCTGCAATCCTTGCATTCACTGGCGTTTGAAGCCAATCCCAGCGCAATCCCGCAGTTCGCCTGGACGCTCAGGGGCGCTGAAGCGCCGCGCTAGAATCGTGACGGACCGTGTTGGTGAAGCGGTTAGAATCGTCCGCCAGCCAGCACTTCAGAGGGGGCCAATCTGGGGGTGGCTGGTCCGAGGGTGCCTTGCGTATGCGACTCTTCCGTTTCTCTGTTTCCGCGGCCTTGCTGCTGTCAGCAGCGTCGTGCTCTTCCGACAAAACCCCGCCAGGGGGGGCGCCTCCTGAAGTCGACGAGGCTTCGGCGACGCGTGTGCGGCGCATGACGCGTGCGGAGTACGACAACAGCGTCAATGCCATCTTCCCCACGACGGTGCCGCTGGTGATGACGTACGCCTTCGCGCCGGAGGACACCATCCTCGGGTTCTCCACCCATGACCGGCTGCAGGTCACGTCCTTGCTGGCGGACCAGATTGACGTGGCCGCGAACAACCTCGCGGAGTACGGCAAGGTCCAACTGCGCGCGGACTGGACATGCGCGGCGGGCGTTCCGGATTCGGAGTGCGCGGAGAAGTTCATCCGCGGCATCGCCTCGCACGCCTACCGCCGGCCCGTCACCGACGAAGAGGTCGCCGACTTCCTGGTGCTGTGGCAGGAATCGAGCAGGGGGACGGACCCAGGCACCGGGGCCCGCATGGTGCTCCAGGGCATCTTCTCCTCGGCGTCCTTCCTGTACCGCACCGAGCTGGGCGCGGAGGGTGCCGGCGCCAATCAGGTGGTGCGGATGACGCCGAATGAAGTCGCCACCGCGCTGGCCTTCGCCATCACCGCCGGCCCCGCCGACGCGGAGCTGATGGCCGCGGCCGAGGCGGGCCAACTCGACTCTCCGGACGAGCGTGAGAAGCACGCCCGCCGGCTGCTGGCCACGCCCGCGGCGCAGCGGCACCTGTACCGCTTCGTCGAGGAGTGGCTGGGCATCACCGGCCAGGCCAACCTCACCAAGAACAACCAGGTGTTCCCGGTCTTCAGCGCGGCCTTCAAGGTCTCCAGCCAGGCGGAGACGAAGGCCTTCATCAACCACATCCTGAAGGAGCGCAACGGCTCCGTCCGCGAGTTGCTCAACGCCGACTACACCTACGCCGACGCGCGCATGGCGTACTTCTACGGCACCCAGCCCTCCATGCCGGACGGCACGCTGGGCCGGTTGCCGCTGCCGGCCGAGCGCGCGGGCATCCTCACCCACGCCAGCGTGCTGGCCACCTACGCGCTCTTCGACTCCAGCTCGCCCATCCGCCGGGGCAAGTTCATCATGCACCGCCTGCTGTGCCGCGAGGTGCCGCCGCCGCCGGCGACCATCTCCATCATCCCGCCGGAGCCGGTGCTGGACCGCACCACGCGCGACCGCTTCGCCGCCCACACCAACAACCCGACGTGCGCGGGCTGCCACCGGACCCTGGACCCAATCGGCTTCGGCTTCGAGGACTTCGACGGCCTGGGCAAGCACCGCACGGTGGAGAACGGCCTGACGGTGGATGCCTCCGGAGCCGTGGAACTCTCCACGGGGACGATCCCCTTCACGGGCGCCGCGGCGCTGGCGCGCGTGCTGGCGACCAGCGACGACGTGGGGGACTGCGTGCCGCTCCAGCTCTTCCGCTTCGCCATGGGACGTGACGAATCCCCCGTCGACGAGCACATGCTGGCCGACATGCGGTCCATGTTCCGGGCCAACCCGGAGTGGCGCATGGGTGAGGCGCTCGTTGGCCTCGTGCGCTCCCCGTATTTCGTCCACCGGCGTACCTCTTCCCCCGAGTAGCCCCCATGCTCCGCGAACTTTCCCGACGCTCCCTGCTCCAGGCGCTGGCCGGCTCGACGGCGGCGCTCCCCTTGGCCAACCTGCTCGGCACCACCGACGCCTACGCCCAGGGCACCGCGCCGCCGCTGCGCTTCGTGGCCCTGTTCACCTCGCACGGCTGCCTCCCGGAGCTCTGGAATCCCCAGGGCTCGGAGACGAACTTCACGCTCGACTTCCCCGACTCCATGCTCGCGCCGCTCCAGCCGCACCGGGACAGGCTCCTGGTGCTGGACGGCCTGGATTATCAGGTCCTCTACGAGCAGGGCCTGACGGGCCATGAAGGCGGCCCGGTGACGTTCCTCACCGGAAGCAAGGTCAACACCGGCAGCGGGGACCACCTGCCGGAGAGCGCCTCGCTGGACCAGGTGCTGGGCAACCACATCGGTGGTGGCACGCGCTTCCGCTCCCTGCAGCTCAACGCCTGGGAGCAGTTCGGCGGCCAGCACGTCTACAACAGCATCAGCTTCACTGCGAACGGCTCGCGCGTCCCCTTCGAGCGCGACCCGGCCAACGTGTACCAGCGCCTCTTCGGTGACGCGCCCTCGCCGACCGCCGACCCGGCGCAGGTGGCGAGCAACCGGGCGCGCCGCAAGAGCCTGCTGGACTTCCTGATGAAGGACGCCACGCGCCTGCGCAACCGCCTGGCGGGCGCCGAGCGCCAGAAGCTGGAGACGCACCTGGAGGCGCTGCGCGACATCGAGCGGCGTCTGGGGGCGCTGGCCGTGGATCCGACGCCGCTCCCCAAGCAGCAGTCCGGCGAGGCCGCTTGCGGTGGTGGCGCCGCGCCGCCGTCCTACGGTTTGGGCGGCCTGGGCAACCTCAACAACATGCCGACGCTGACGCGGCTGCACATGGACCTCATCGCGCGCGCCTTTGCGTGTGACCTGACGCGCGTCGTCACCATGACGATTCCGGGGCCGTCCATGCCCTGGCTGGGCATCCACGAGGACACGCACAACGACATCGCCCACCTGCTCGACGTGCAGGAGGAGCCCCGCCGGACCACCATCCGCGGGAAGATGGTGCAGGTTCAGCGCTGGTACGCCGAGCAGTTGGCCTACCTGATGACGCAGCTGGCCTCCATCCCGGAGGGCAGCGGCACCGCGCTGGACAACACGCTCATCTACTGGGGCAACGAGCTGGGCGACGCGTCCGGCCACATGAACGTGCGCGTCCCCACCGTGCTCGCGGGCGGGGCGGGGGGACGCTTCCGCATGGGCCGCTTCCTGCGCGTGCGCCCCGCGGGCTCCAACCCGCTGGGCGGCTGGGCGGGCCCCGGCACGCGGCTGAGTGGCGCCGTGGCGCACAACAAGCTGCTGGTCTCCATTGCCCGGGCCTTCGGCGTGAATGTGAATACGTTCGGCCACCCCGACTACACGGGGGAGCTGCCGGGCCTCACCTGAGCGGCGCTCGGGCTTGAAGTCCGGGCCCCGGTGGGTGCTACGCGCCTCCGCCGGGGCCTTCGTGTTTCTTCAGGGCGCCGCGGTGTCCGCGCTGCGCCACTTGCGCAGCAGCTCGCTGGCGCTGCCGCCGCGTTCCAACTGCGCGTGGGTCACCGCGTTGGACGCGTCCAGGTGGATGACGAAGGCCAGCGTCGGCTCGCCGCGCAGGTGGTAGCGCAGGTCGGCGATGCGCACCTTCTGGCCTCCTTCGGCCAGCGGCTCCATGTGGACGAGTGGGAAGCGGGCCCAGGCGAGCGCCTCGCGCACCGTCGGCACGGCCTGTACGTGCTCCGGCAGCGTGCTTCCGGTGGCTTCCGCGCGCCGGGCCTCCGAGGGCGGACCCGCCAGGGGGACCTCTCCCGCGGCGAACACGTCACCGGGCAGCGTGGCCACGTAACGCCACGTGCTCACGGAGAAGGGCAGGGGAAAGACGCGCACCGCCTGCGCGGCGGGGTAGGCCGCCTCCACCCGCTGCGTCAGCACCGCCCAGGTGGCCACGCGGAAGCCCACGTACGCCACGGAGCAGGCCGCGCTCCACAGCAGCGTCCGCCGCCAGTCCGCGCGCCGGCGCCAGGCCAGGATGGCTCCGGCGAGCAGCGGCAGCGTCACCCAGGGGTCCACCACCATCGTCCAGTCCAGGCTCAGGCGGCTGTCGGAGAAGGGCAGCAGCACCCGCGTCCCCCAGCCCGTCCACAAGTCGGGCAGGAGGTGCGCGAAGACGACGGAGGCCAGGCTGGTGAGGAACACGGGCGCCAGCCGCGCGCCGCGAAACAGGGCGCGGGCGGCCAGCGTGGCGGTGAGCGCCACCAGCGGCGCGGCGACGAGCGCGTGGGACAGCCCCCGGTGGGCCTGGAGCGCCACCGTCACCGCGTCGCCGCGTGCCAGCAGGGTGTCCAGGTCCGGCAGCTCCGCGGCGAGCACCGACGCCACCAGCACCGCGCGGTCCGTGGGTGAGGCGCGCTCCGGGGCGCCGGGGCGCACGTCGGGCTTGCGCATGGCGCCAATGGCGAGCCCGAGCAGTCCGTGGGTGAGGTTGTCCATGGCGTGGCTTCGTCTATCGCCCCACGGGCCGCGTGGCCAGCGGCAGGGGAGGCGCCATTCGCCCGGCGCCTGAAACGGCGAAGCGGGACGCCGGGAATCCCCGACGTCCCGCTCCAGGTGTGGCGTCACCGGGCCAGGCCCGGCGTCAGAGGCTGACTACCCGCCCAGCGCGCCGTTGATGAGCGGGGCCACAATCTGCATGCCCGGGTCCTCGGCGTTGTAGCCGTTGGCGGGCTCGTAGATGCGGACGCGCTGGTTGCCGTTGATCCACCGCGACAGGAACGTGTCCATGCCCACGAACTCGCTGTAGCACTTGTACGTCTGGCTCCACGGGAACTCGAGGTACTCGTACCAGTAGCGCTTCTTCTCCATCTGCTGGCAGGCGTGCGCGCCGATGAAGGTGATGATGGTGCTGCAGTGGCTGGAGTTGATGGCGCGCTCGTGCGGGATGAAATAGCTGAAGTTGTTGTACTTGTTCAGCTCGGTGACCAGCGCGTCCTGGTCCTGCTTCCAGTAGCCCAGCACGGACTCCTTGTCGTTGGGCGAGTGGAAGCGGTCATACGAGAAGCGCGAGTAGTTGTAGTCGCGCGAGTAGCCCGTGTAGGCCAGCTGGTCGTTGGGGAACTCCTGCGCCACCATGCGGTTGATGGTGCCGAAGTCGCTCTGGCTGAACGTGCCCGGCAGCAGGGAGAAGACGGAGTTCAGGTCCCACGACTGGCGAATCTTGTCGTGCAGCGCGCGCGAGCGGAAGTTCGCATTGGGCGCCAGGAAGATGGGGCCGGAGTCGTTGAGCAGGTAGCCACGCGCCGGGTTGATGGCCTTGCGCAGGAAGTAGTAGCCGGCCGCCGTCGCCGTGCCACCCGCGCTGTAGCCCGTCATCAGCATCTTCTGGACGTTGGGGAACTGCGTCTTCGCGTAGTTCGCCACCGCCAGCGTGTTGGTGTAGCCGCTGTGGTGCCACGTCAGCGGCGGGTTCTGCCCCGTCGAATCGACGTAGGTGGCCACGTTGTTGCCCACGTGCACGTCACCGGTGCAGTACGGCACGTAGACGATGTTCCAACCCTTCGTCACCAGGTCCGTCTTGCTGCGCCCCGGCAGGCCCGGGTCTGCACCGTTGACGAGCGGCGACACATACTTGGCCGTGAACTGGGTGATGTAGTCGTCGGCGATGCCGTTCGGATTGGCGGCGCCCAGCAGGCCCGCGCGGCCGCTACACGTGTCGTAATCCCAGCACGCGCCGCCACCTTCGAACAGGAACATCAGGTTGGGCGAACCCGTGCGATGCACCCAGAACTTGAACTGGGAGCCATTGCCACACTTGGTTCCCGGCAGCTCCACCTTCTGCCAGTTGTAGTTGTTACCACCGTCCACCAGCACGTCGACGATGGAGGACATCACCACCTCCGCGCGTGCGGCTGCGGGCACGAGCGCGGCGGCCGTGAGTCCAGCCAGGACCAGGTTCTTCATTCGGGGACCTCCGGGTTTAGTTGGGAAATCCGTGTATACAATGGCGTTGCATCCGCGTCAGGAGGATTGTGGTTGTTTCACGTTTCCGACGAGAGGGACGCGGGTGCTGCATTGCGCCAAGGATGCGACGCATTGCGGCATCTGATGTGGTGCGTTGCGCTATCTCGCGGTGGGAGGTTGCCGCGCCCACTCCGTGCGCGGTATTCGGAGCTGCATGGCCGTGAATGCATGGAGGAAGGGCCTGCCCGGCCTTGTCGTGGCGACGGGTCTCGTGGTGGCGGCGCTGGTGTACGCGCTTCGCCAGGACCCGGAGCCGGTGACGCCGGGGTCGCCCGCCGTCATCGAGCAGGCCGCCACGCCCCTGGCGCCGGCTTCCGTGGCGCGCACGCCGCCGCCTCCTCCGCAGGCCACGCCGCCGCCGTTGGACCTGACGCGGCCGCCCGAGGAAGTGCCGGACGAAAACGCGCCGAAGGTGCACCCGGTGGACCTGCAGGTGATTCGCGCGAAGCTGCCCGACAACCTCTACTGGCGGATGGGCGCGCCCACGCAGGACCCGGCGGAGCTGGAGCGCCGCGAAGCGGAGTCCCGCCGCTGGAATGAGCTCTACGGCAAGGTGCTGTCCGCCGATGCCACGGTGGAGCAGATTCGCGAGTACTACGGCCACCGCCGTCAGGTGTCCGAGGACTTCATCACCTTCTCCACCGAGGTGTTGTCCCGGTTCGGTGACGTGCTGCCGGAGCGGGACCGCGGGCTCTACGAGCTGAGCATCAACATGCACCGCACGCGGCTGGCGGAGCTGCCGGCGCAGGAGCAGGACGCGCTGGACCGGCGGGAAGCCCAGGAGCGCCGCCGCGAGGCCTGGCGCCAGGGCCTCCAGTCGCCCTGAGCGCGCTCCCGGGCGGGCGAGGAGACTGTCCACCTCCGGACAGTGCCTTCGCGGGCGCGCCCGGCACGCCACGGGGTGGGAAAGGGCGTTTCCCCGAGCGGCGAGAATGTCGGCTGCCTTGCAGATTTCCGGCGCGTGACGGTGCGGTGGGCGCGGCGGAAATGTTAAGCGGCAGGTACATCGCCTTGGCCCGTTCTCACACCGACCGCGTGGACTCACTCTCGACCGGACAGGACCCTGATGGCGCCAGCCACGGCGGGTCGGACACCAGCGGGCTGGATACCGCCCTGCTGGACCAGATGCCGGAAGCGGTCGTGGTCTGCTCGCTGGACGCAGTCTGTGTCCATGTGAATCCCTCCCTGGAGCGGCACCTGGGCCGGCCGCGCCAGGAGCTGCTCGGCCGGAGGCTCTGGGAGCTGCACCCGGAGTGGACGGAACGTTCCTTTCAGGAGCGCTTCCGCCAGGTGGTCCGGACGGGCGAATCCGCCGAGTTCGAACGCCACGCCGAGCCCCAGGACCGCTGGTTCGTGAAACGGCTGTTTCGCGTCCATGAGCGGGTCGTCCTGTTCTCGCGGGACATCAGCGCGGAGAAGAAGCAGGAGGCGACGCTTCGGGCCCTCTACGACGAGATGCGCCGGGCGCAGCGGCACGCGGCCTTCCTGGCGCAGGCCAGCGAGGTGCTGGCGTCGTCCCTGGAGCACGACCTCATCCTGCAGCGCATGGCCCACCTCGCCGTTCCCATCCTGGGAGACGCGTGCTCGGTGGACCTCCCCATGCCGGATGGGCAGGTGCGCCGCGCCGCCGCCGCCTTCTCCAGACAGGAGATGGTGGCGCCCGCGCAGGACTTCCAGACGCGCTATCCCATTCGCCTGGAGGACGCGGCGGGTATCGGCAAGGTGCTGCGTACTGGCGTCACCGAGTTCACCCCGGACTTTCCCGCCATGCTCGCCGCCGCCCAGGGGGGCAGCTCGGCGTACCGGCGGGACGTGGAGGCGCTGGGCATCAGCGCGTACATCATCGTCCCGCTCATCAGCCGGGGCCGGGTGCTGGGGGCGCTCACGCTGCTCAATTCGGAGTCCCGGCGCAGATACACGGAGGCGGACGTGCGGCTGGCGGAAGACCTGGCCCGGCGCGCCGCCACCTCGCTGGACAACGGTCGGCTCTACACGGAGGCGCAGGAGGCCGTGCGCGCCCGGGACTCGTTCCTGTCCGTGGCATCTCACGAGCTCAACACGCCGCTGACCTCGCTCATGCTCAACATCCAGGCGTTGCGGCGCGACATGGAGCCGCGCGCCAGCAATGGCCCCGCGTCACCGGAGGCGCTCTCCACGAAGGTGGTGGCGGTGCAGCGGCAGGTCTCCCGCCTGTCGAGCCTGGTGCGCGAGCTGCTGGACGTGTCCCGCATCACCGCGGGGCGGCTGCGGCTGGAGCGCGAGGACCTGGACCTGGCCGCGCTCACCCGCGAGGTGGTGCCCCGCTTCACCGAGGACCTGGCACGCGCGGGCTGCGCGCTGCACTTGGAGGCGGGGGGCGCCGCCACCGGCCATTGGGACCGGCTGCGGCTGGAGCAGGTGCTGCAGAACCTGCTCTCCAACGCCATCAAGTACGGCCGGGGCCGCCCCATTGAAGTGCGGGTGGGGGCGGATGCGTCGCGCGCCTGTCTGTCGGTGAAGGACCAGGGCGTGGGCATTCCGCCGGAGGGGCGCGCGCGTCTCTTCCAGCGCTTCGAGCGGCTGGCCAGCGAGCGGCACTACGGCGGACTGGGGCTGGGCCTGTGGATCGTGAAGCAGATTGTGGACGCCATGGAGGGTCGCATCCTCGTGGAGAGCGTGCCCGGCCAGGGCTCCACCTTCATCGTGGAGCTGCCGCGCCACCCTGCGTGACCAGGTGCGAGCGGACGCCGGAGGACACCACCCAGAGCTGATGGGAGGTGCGCGTCACCGCCACGTGCAGGCGGCGGCGTGACTCGTCGTCCACCGGGTAGGCCCGCGCCGTCGCGTCCGGGAGGATGACGTAGTCGAACTCCAGGCCCTTCACGCTGCCCACGTCGGTGACGTCCACGCCGGGCTCGAAGGTGAACTCGCCGTCGCTCACCAGCCGCGCCCAGCGCTGGTCGGCGACGACGCGGTAGATGGCCTGCGCGGACTCTGGGCTGCTGGCGATGACGCCCACGGAGGCGTGGGGCTCGCGGGCGACGAGGTCCCGGAGCGCCTCGCCGATGAAGAGCTGGGCCTGGGCCTCGTCGGGGAAGTGGTGGAAGCCCACCGGAGCGCCCGCGCGGCCGGTGGCGGCGGCCTCCGGGGCCTGCGCGCCCAGCACCTGCCGCGCCAGCTCCACCACGGGCCGGGGGCACCGGTAGGAGACCTGAAGCCGGCAGGTGGCGGCGTCACGGATGTTGAGCTCGTTGAGGACGGCGGGCCAGCCCGCGAAGCCCGCGTCCGTCTGCTGCATCTCGTCGCCCGCCAGCGTGCAGCTCTTGCCCTTGCCCAGCAGTTGGCGGACGGCGAAGAGCTCGAAGAGGGAGAAGTCCTCGGCCTCGTCGAGCACCACGTGCGCCAGCCGCTCCAGGCCCAGCGAGGTGTGCTGGGCCTTGAGGAACATCAGGACGGGCAGGTCGTCCAGGTCCACGGTGCCGGCCATGGCGTCCGGCGTGTCGTCCTCGATGGAGCGCCCATCCACGGTGATGAGCCGCTCCGCGTCGGTGATGTCCTTGAGCACCTTGGACAGCGGCGTGGCGAGCTGGAGGCGCGTGTGCTCCAGCGTCTCGTCGATGGCGGTGCGAGGAATCTCGCCCTTGGCGGCGGTGACCACGCTCTCCAAGAAGCGCCGGTCCATGTATGCGTCCGCCATCCGCGTGCGCAACCGCTCCAGCGTGGTGCCCGCGTCTGTCTTTGGCACGCCCACCCGGGCGGCCAACGCGCGCCGCAGGGTGGGGTGGCGCTTGAGGCGGGACACCAGCGGCGGCGTGTCATTCCACAGCTTGATGCCGGGCACGTTGAAGGCGGAGCGCGCGGTGGCGAGCAGCCAGGCATCCCGCGTCTGCACGGCCACGTTGCCCAGGCCCAGCGGCGCCAGCAGCCGGCGGGACAGCCGCGCCAGCCCTTCTTCCGGGACGATGAGCTTCATGCGGGCCTGGGGGAACGTCCTCGGGTCGTCGAAGGCCAGCTTCGCCAGCCGGTGCAGCGCCACGGTCGTCTTCCCACTGCCCGCGCTGCCCAGCACCAGCAGCGGCCGGTCCGGGCCGGTGCTGAGGGCCTCGTACTGCTCGGCGTCCAGCATGGCGGTGACGCCAAAGGCATCCTCGATGCGCCGCGCGCCCTTGCCGGTGCCCAGGAACTCCGGCCGCGCCGCCGTCCCCGCGCCGCCCGACTGGAGCGTGGCGAAGTCGCGGCTCACGCTGCGCCATGTACCGTCCGCCAGGCGCTCCAGCACCAGCGCGCCGGAGATGATGCGCGTCAACACGCCGCGCTCGATGATGACCAGCCGGCGCGTCTCCACGCTGCCCTCGGCGAGCCGCTCACCGAAGTACTCCTCGTAGTCGTCGCCTTCCTCGTAGCAATAGAAGACACGGGCCACGGGGGCGAAGCGCCAGTCGATGACGCGCACACCGGCGCCCACGTCCGCGAACGTGGTGCGGCCCAGCAGGTAGTCGCGCGGGCCGCCTTCGCCATTGAGGCGCAGGTGCGCGAAGTAGGGGGCCTGTGGGTCGGGAAGCTTCACTCCCTCCTGACGTTCCAGGAGGGAGCGCATCTGGTTCATCTGCGCGAAGATGTGCGGCAGGTCGGCCACGGCCGCGGTGGAGGCGTCGTCCCGCAGCACCTGCAACTGGGCGACAAGTCCCTGGGCGTCCTGTCCGCGTGCGGACTTGCGCCGCGCGGCTTCCAGCGTGGACTGAACACGGGCCAGCAAGGCCTCTTCCTCGGCGATGATGGCGCGGGCATGGTCCGGCAGCGACGCCTCGACGTGGCTCATGCGCGGCAAGGTGAACCTCGGCGCCGTATGCGTCAACCTGTTGTTTTTCCTGAAGGAAATGCTGTCTTTTTGGTACTCTGTACCAGGAAGGGATGGACATGCGCGGTGTGACCCAGCGGCTGCTGCTGATGGGGCTGGTGGTCCTGGCATGTACGGCCTCCGCGTCCCGCAAGGTCTTGTACGAGAAGGAATCGCCCTACACCCTCATCTCGGTGACGGAGGACGAAGAGGGGCGCCGGTACCTGGGCTTCGATGCCTCGGGGGCGCTGCAGAGCGTGGTCCGGCCGGGCAAGCCGCTGGACCTGGTGCTGCCCTACACGCAGGTCTCCATGGTGGGGCTGGCCTATGTGCCCGCGCCCAAGCGCATCCTCATCGTGGGGCTGGGGGGCGGGGCCATGCCCATGTTCCTGCGCAAGGTAGTGCCGCGGGCGCACATCGACGTGGTGGACATCGATCCGGATGTGGTGACGGTGGCAAGGCGCTACTTCGGCTTCCGGGAGGATACGCACCTGCGCGCGCACGTCGGAGACGGCCGGCGCTTCATCGAAGCCGAGCGGCCCGCGTATGACCTCATCTTCCTGGATGCCTATGGCCCGGACAGCATCCCCGAGCACCTGGCCACGCAGGAGTTCCTGGCGGTGGTGCGCGCGAAGCTGAGCCCCCAGGGCGCGGTGGTGGGCAACGTGTGGGCCTTTCCGCCCAACCGTCACTACGACGCCATGGTGCACACGTGGCAGGTGGCCTTCACGCAGCTGTATGAGTTCATCGTGCCGCAGAGCTCGAATCGCATCCTGGTGGGCGTGGGGTACGAGGAGAAGGTGGCCGCCAAGACGCTGGAGGCGCGCGCGGAGAAGCTGGAGCGCACCCGGGGCGTGCCATTCGACTTGAGCGGGCTGGTGGACCGGGGCTACACGGATGCGACGGAGCGGCAGCTGCGAGGCAAGGTGCTGAAGGACGCGGACCTGCCGAAGCCCGAGTCTGTAACGACGCCGGCGCAGGTCCGCTGAGCGTTTGTAGGGGGCTCGGGCCTGCCTCACATGGACGCGTCTGCCTTCAGCGGTCCGTCCATGGGGGTGACCACGCCTTGGGATGCCGATAGCGGTCCTTCCGGGCGTCGAGGTAGGCGCGGAGCTTCGCGAGCGCGGGGTGCGCGTTGTCGCAACGCCAGACCAGGGAATGTGGGTACACGAGCATCGGGTTGCGGATGGGAATGCGGCGGAGGTTGTACTCGGCCGGCCACACCAGCCGGATGTGTTCACCTACGAGTGTGGCCAGGCTCGAGGAGCCGGCAATCACCTCCAGGAGCGCATCGATGCCGAAGTCGGGACCGAGGGTGTCGATGGTGAGCCCGAATCTCGCGGCGAGCTCGTCGTAATAGGCGGCCCACTCTGTTCCTGGGACGATGAAGGGCATCCAGACCTTGTGCTTCGCGAGCTCGGCCGGCGTCAGCGAAGTCGCTGCCGCGAGTCTGTGCGTATCGCTCGTGAGGAACTCCACGGCGTCGTCGAGAACTCGGGTCGCCACGAGGCCGTCGGTCAGTTGCTGCGCGGGCCGGGTGATGGCGCGAAACGTCGCGTCGATCGTCCCAGTCCGCACAGCGGCCAACGCGGTCTTCGCGTCGAAGAGATGTGTGACGACGTCGATTTCAATCTCGGGATGTGCGCTGTGGAAATCACGAAGGATGCGTGCGCTCCCGAGGTTCGGCTTGACCACGTCGACACGGAGCCGACGGCGGCCGGGGCGCACGGAATCGGCTGCCCGCTCCGCCGCTTCGAGGAGCCTTCGAGCGTGAGGCAGGAACACCTGTCCGTCGATGGTGAGCTGAACGCCGCGCGGCGCCCGGACGAACAACCGCGCCCCGAGGCTGGCCTCGAGCGCGGCGATGCGCTTGGAGACGGCTTGCTGAGTCAGTGACAGCCTTGATGCCGCCTCTTGGAACTGTCCCGTGTCGGCGACTGCAATGAAGGTCCTCACCCCATCGAAATCCACGCTGCGCCGCCTCCGTTGCTCCAGTGTCGTCAGGGGAGGGTACCGCACGGGATTGGGCTGTGCCAGGGAGCGGCACAACCCGCGGTTGTGTCTCGGGCGATATCAAGTTGTTTGATGTCTCGGCGATGCACTGGCTAAGGTCCTATTCAACGGCACGCACGTCTTCAATGGCTGCCGTCATTTCAGGAGAGCCGTTCCATGCATGGCGAGAAGCCGTTCCTTCCCCGGGAGGTGCTGATTGGCACCCCCGAATCAGAGGTCATGTTCAGCAACATCCGGCGAGCGATGCGCCTGACCGTGGAATTGAACAAGCGCACCTTCGATGATGCCGAGGAAATCAGGACGCTCTTCAGTGAGCTGACCGGCCGGAATGTCGACAGCACGTTTTCGCTCATCCCGCCGTTCTATACCGACCATGGCGTCAACATCCGCGTCGGGCGGAATGTGTTCATCAACCAGTGCTGCACGCTGATGGATATCGGTGGAATCGACATCGCTGACGACGTCATGATTGGCCCGAAGGTGAACATCATCACGTCGAGTCATCCCCTGGAGCCCGCCAGGCGGCGGGCTTCAGCGGTCGCGAAGCCCATCGTGCTCGAACGGAATGTCTGGATTGCGGCGGCCGTCACGATTTTGCCGGGCGTGACGGTGGGCGAAAACTCGGTGGTGGGCGCCGGAGCGGTGGTGACCGAGGATGTAGCGCCGAACAGCTTCGTGGCGGGCGTTCCCGCCAAGCTGGTGCGACACCTGACTTGAGGAGCCAGAGGGGGTACGTCTCGGTGCCCCCCTGGCCTCGCTCAATGTCAGGCGTTGGCGATGGACTTGGGCGGCAGCTTCAGCACCTGCCCGACCTTGATTTTGTCCGGGTCCTTGAGCTGGTCCTTGTTGGCCTCGAAAATCTTCGGGTACAGCTTCATGTCTCCGTAGATGTCCTTGGCCAGCTTGCTCAGCGTGTCGCCCGACTTGACGGTGTACAGGCCGTACGGCGTCTCGTGCGTGACGGTGAGCATGACCATGACCTCGTTCTGCCAGTTCGAATGTCTGGCCTTGATCTGGTCCCACATCCGGTCTCGGTCCCAGGCGTAGTCCACCGTCCCCTTGATGATGAGCTTGCCGTTCTCCTCGCGCGACTCGACCTTGGCGCCCACGTTCTTCGCCACGTCGAGCACGTCCTGGTAATCATTCTGCAAGGCCATGGTTGCTCCCTTTCGCCTGCGCACGCCGGAACGGGCGTGGTGCTGGGCGGGGCGCAATGTAGCCGCCTGTCCCGACGTGTCCGTCGCGCCTCGGTGTCTCTGGGCGCGCCGATGACGAGCGGTCAACAGAGCCCGTCCCGCGCCTGTCTCGGATTGACGGCGGGCGGAGGGAGAGGCGCTCCTCCCACCCCGCGCGTCAGCGCCATACGTTCGGCGCGCGCGGTCACGGACAGTATTGCAGCGCGCACTCGTGCCGCTGGTCGATGCAGACCTGCGTCTCCTCGGGGTCCCCAAGGGCCTGGCGAATGCAGGCGGTGTAGGTGGTATGGCAGTCTTCACAGGTGGTCAGTGCCTGGACTTCGGATCCGTGCGCCTCGTCCGTGCCGGCAGGGTCGTCCAGTCCCGGGTTCATGCCGCCACAGCCCGTCCCCATGAAGACCGTGGCCAGCGCCACGCCCATCCACGTTGCTCGCATGATGCCTCCCCCGTCGCGAAGACGGTCCTGTCGCGTTGTGGATTGCCAGAATTGCGGAGGTGCCTGGATGTGGCAATCGCGCCTGGAAGTCCCGGCCCTTGGCCTGTCTTCCCGCGGATGGTATGAGCATTGCGTCCGTCTGGCCTTGCGTCCAGGGCCAGCGCGGTTCGTACACGGCCTTCGCCTCGTCGCTGTCGAGATTCACTTCCGCTCGGGGGAGGCGGTGGGGCGTGCCCCAGCGCGCCGCTCCCGGGTTCGTCCTTGGAGCTTGGATGTTTCGCCCGCGTGTCTCCCTCCCTTCCGTCTGGCGGCCCCGTGCCGCCGTCGTTGCCCTGACGCTGCTGCTGAGCGCGTGCGCCACGCTGCCCCAGCGTGGGCAGATCGTCATGCGTGACGTGGCCTTCCCGTTGCGGGACTTCCGCTTCCCCTCGGGGCTCCGCGTGGTGGTGGAGCAGGATGCCCGCTCTCCCGTGGTGGCGGTGGTCGCCGTGGTGGGAGCAGGGGGCTCCAGTGACCCAGGTGGCAAGGAGGGCCTGGCGCACGTCGTGGAGCACCTGGCGTTCCGTTCCCGCCACGCGGGTAGTCCGTCGGTGTGGCGGCGCCTGGAGGCGTCGGGCGCGGGCTTCTACAACGCCTCCACCAGTTTGGATTACACGTCCTACGAGACGCTGGGCCCCAAGGAGGCCTTGCCCGTTCTCCTGAAACTGGAAGGCCAGCGCCTGGCCGCGCCGCTCGCGGGCGTGAGCCCGGAGGTGTTCGCGGTAGAGCGCGAGGTGGTCCGCAACGAGCTCCGCCAGCGCAACGAGACGGGCTACGTGGGACAGGTCTTCAGTTGGTTGAACGCCGCGGCCTTCCCCGGTGGACACCCCTACGCGCGTCCTCTCGCCGGGACGCATGAGTCGCTGTCCGCGCTCAGCCTGTCGGACGCGCAGCGCTTCGCCCGGGCGCACTACCGTCCAGACAACGTCACGCTGGTCATCGCCGGTGACGTGGACCTGGCGGCCGTGGAGGCCACGCTTCGGGCAAACCTGCCCGAGGCCTGGGTGGGGACAGGCGCACCCCTGGCGCTGGAGGCACGTCTGCCCGCGCAGCCGGCGGCCCCGGCTACCACGCCCGCCCAGAAGTCGGTGCCTGTCTTCACTGCCGCCGTGCCCACGCCGGAGGTGTATCTGTCCTGGGTGCTGCCGCGCGGCTTCGACGAGTCCAGCGCGGTCCAGGACTTCGTGCGCGCCACCTTCGGCCAGAACCTCTGGGGCGCGGTGCGCAACGACGGTGACATCGCGGACATCTCCACCAACCTGATTCCGGGGACGCGCGCCTCGCTGCTGGTGGTGCGGGTGCGGCTCAGCCGGGGCGACGACCCGACGCGCTCGGCGGGGAAGGTGTTGGACCAGGTGCAGAACGCGTGGGTCCAGGAGATTCAGCCCGGCTCCGTGCTGGGCCGCGAGTTCGACTTCCAGGCGACGCGCCGGCAGGTGGTGACGGGCATGGTGCTGGAGTCAGAGGACCTCATGTCCCGCACCGAGCGCCGGGCGTTGCTCACCCACTTCACGCAGGACGTGCGCTCCTACACCCGCTCGCAGGTGGCGCTGATGGGGCTCGGCGGTGGCAAGGTGACGGACTTCTCCTACCAGTGGCTACAGCGGGACCGGGTGCGAATGATTGTCGTCCGTCCCGGTGAGGTGCCGGGCGCGGCGACGGCGGCCGCCACGCTGTCCGCGGACGAGGAGCCCTGGACCACGCCCGCCGAGCAGGTGACGCCGTCCATGACGGCGGCGCTCGATTCGCCCGTGCAGGTGCTCAAGCTGGACAATGGCATGGAGGTGCTGCTCGCTCCGCGTCCGGGCCTCCCGGTGGTCCGCATCGGCGCGGCGCTGGGCGGTGGTTCGTCCTACGGCGCGAAGTCGGGGGTGGCGGACCTGGCCAACTGGGGCTCCTTCCGGGAGTCCTGGTTCGAGGGCCGCCCCAGTGACTGGGGCCTGCATTCGACCTCGTCGTTCCAGCGCGACCACCTGCGCGTCGGCATCTCCGGCACGGCCGGCAACGTTGGCAACATGCTGGCGATGCTGGCCGAGCAGCTCGACTCCACGCGGACCTCCGAGGACGTGGTGCGCTTCTACCGCGAGCAGGTGCTGCCCTGGCGCCAGGCGGTGGACTCGAATCCGGAGCTCCTGGCCGAGCGTCACCTCCAGAAGGCGCTGTATGGCACGCATCCCTTTGCGCGCGAGGCCACCGGCGCGGACCTGGCCCAGGTGTCCTGGACGGAAGCCGAGGCGTGGCTGAAGGACGTGTATCGCCCGGCCAATACGGTGGTCGTCATCGCCGGCGAGTTCGACGTGAAGGAAGTGGAGGGGCTGGCGCGCAAGTACCTCGGCGGTTGGAGCCGGGGGAAGGCGGCGCCCGTCGCCACGCCAGCCGCGCCGGAGCTGCCGGCGGCGTCTTCGGAGGCGACGGTCCTGCTCTCGCCGCGTCCTGGCGCGAGCCAGGCACAGGTGCAACTGGCCTGCCGGCTGCCCACGGCCACGCCCGAAGCAGAGGCGCGCTACGCGCTGATGGCTGAGTTGATTCACAATCACGCCTCGGGGGAGATGCGCTCGCGCCGGGGGGCGACGTACGGCTTCTCCGCGCGGCCCTGGCTGGGGCGCGGCGGCGCGGCCCACCTGGTGCTGGAGGGCGCGGTGGATGCGCAGCGCATGGGTGAAGGCATCAGCACCGTGACCCAGCTCCTCGCGTCCTTCGGGAAGGAAGTGCCCGAGCACGCGCTGGAGCGGGCTCGCAGGGGGATGCTGGCGTCCCAGGCCGTCTCCTTCATCAGCTCGGAAGCCTGGGTGAACGCGCTGCTGACCGCGCGCGTCCGAGGCTTCGAGCCGGACACGGTGACGCGCCGGCCCGCGCTGCTCCAGACGGTGACGGCCGAGTCCCTTCGGAAGGAGTTCGAGGGCTGCTTCCAGCGGCCCGTTGTCTCCATCACCGCGGATGAGGGCAAGGCGCGGCCCGTCATCCAGGCCATGTCCCAGCCGTAGCCCACCCCGGCCCCCTGCCTGCTGGCCGTCCCGCCTGGCAGGGGCTGGCGTCCACCTCCGTGTCCCTGGCTGCTTATCTTGAGGCCGCCAGGGACCAGCCAGGGGGGCGCCGCATGCGTCGAAGCGCGCTGACGGTGGCCCGTGGGGCCCGGGTCAGCCGAGCCGGTCCACCGGTACCAGCAACACGTCGCGCAGGCGCCAGTCCAGGCGCTTGAGGTTCTCGGCGGCGTTGCCCAGCCGGGTGACGAGCTCCGGTCCCCGCTCCCCGCTCCTTCGGCTCCAGGCGCACGTCCGCGCAGAAGACGTGTCCGTTCCTCGCGCACGCGCACCTGAGCGGCCTCCACCCAGTCCAGGCCGCACAGGGCCTCGTGAATGCGGCGCGGCAGCGGCTCGGCGTGCTTCGAGTCGAGCGTGCGCGGCGTGCGGTCCATCAAGTCACCCAGCGCGGTGCGCAGGTGCCGCTGTCCGTCCCAGGCGATGTCCAGCGCGATGACCCCCGCCGCCACCGCGTCCGCCCACCACCAGCCCATGCCGATGCCCAGCACGCCCAACATGGCGGCGACCGCGGTGAGCCAGTCCGCCTTGTTCATCAGCGCGTCGGCGTGAAGCACCTTGTCGTGGAGCGACTCCGCCAGTGGCAGCTTCGCCCATCCCAGCAACACGGACGGAATCGCCGACCACAGCAGGGCCGCCAGCATCAGCCAGCCCATCCACACGGTGTGGCCGAACAGCTGCGTGGTACCGATGGAAGGGTATTCGGCGCGCACCAGCTTGAGCACGGACTTCACGAACAGCCACGTCCCCATGAAGAGCAGCGCCACCGAGCCCACCAGGTACGCCACGGTGACGGCGCGGTGGTAGCCATAGGGGTACTCGGCGGAGGGCTTCCGGTGCGCCACCCGGCTGCCCACCAGGAAGGAGATGGGCGGAATGAGGCTGAGCAGGTCCTCCAGCCACGCCGCCTTCATGGCCTGGGACGCGCCCAGCGTGAGGTAGATGACGACGATGGCCGACCCAGGTACGCCAGTGACCAGGCCTCCAGCCGCTGCGCGCGCTTGAGGACGCGGTGCTTGTCGTCAGGCAAATCTTCCGGGTCCACCGGGCCGCGCGCATGTCCGGCGTGTTGCCGTCGTTGGCGCCAGCTCATCGCCGGTCCTCTTCGGAGGTCGTGGGTGTCTCGCCGGCGTAGGCACGCGGCGGATGAGGCGCTACGCGCCCCGACCGCTCCTCGGGGCCATGGCGAAGAGGGGACCGCCTGCCTGCTCGCGGGCCCGGGACGCGCTCAATCCAGGTAGCCCCAGCGCTCCTCCTCGAAGACGAAGAAGGGGCGCCCGAAGGGAATCCTGTCCGTCCATCCCAGCACGTGACGGCGTGCGTCCGCCGGGCCGCTCACGTCGTAGGTGAAGCCGAAGTGAGGGCCGCTGAACTTGGCGGGTGGCAGCTGGGGGAGGAACTCCGGTACGAGCTGCTCCAGGGTGTCGGGGAGCTGTCCGTGCCGGGCCTGGTAGGCGCGGCAGGCCGCGATGAGCGTCTCGGCGTTGCGTTGCGCGCGTTCCGCCTCCTTCTTCCCGGGGCGGAGCGCCATGTACAGCGTCAGGGGAATGCCGACGGCATTCCGCAGCAGCCCCCGAGCGGTGCCAAGGAATCGGTGGAGCGTCATATGGGCGCGACCATCGCATGACTGGCGACTGCCTATGTTCTCCAAGAGGAGGACATCGCCATGCCAGATGTGGAAGCGCCGCGGCCGCTGTCCGAGCCGCCAGACGAGGCGGAGGAGCGACAGAGCCGCTACATGGAGGAAGAGCCGGGCCACACGCCGGGGAGCGCGGAGGGCGACGACGAAGACGCGCCGCACCGTGTTCGCCCCTACCCGGACCCGGACCACACCCCGGGGCGGGCAGAAGGTTGAACCCAAGGCCGCCGGGAGGGCTGACCTACCAGAGGACGAGGTAGGTGCAGGAATTCGCGCCCTTCTGGCGGCACCCTGCTGAAGTGTCGTGGGTGAGGGTGGCCTCGGGCGCGAAGCGCCGGGCCATGCCCTTCACGAGTCCCATGTCGAAGCGGCACGGGTAGGGATTGTCGAAGACCAGGCGGGCCTCGTCTCGGCCCTCCGCCGGGTGGAAGTGGCAGTGGCCCATCTGCGGGTTGCAGAGCAGGAGGAGCCAGGGGCTTGGACGTGAGCCCCTGCGGTACGTGCCTTGATGACGCTCCCAGCGGGAGCCGACGCTGTCTCTAACTGAAGTGGCGCTCCAGCACTGCAGCGACGTGCGGGTTCTTCTCCGCTTGAGAGGCCGCCGCTGCCAGGGCGGGGCAGTTCTGAATGAACCAGGCCTTGTTCGGGCGCCAGTGCGTCATCACGGTGACGTAGAGGTCCAGCGCGCTGAAGCGCTTGCCGAGCACGTGAGGCTTGCCCACCTGGGCCTCGATTTCGCGCCAGAGGTTGGCGCGGCGCTCCATGACGGTGTCGCGCAGCCGGTCCGCGGCGGGACCGGGCAGGGTCCACTTCGGCGGGTCGTCCGCGTAGGTGAACGTCGGGTACACCGCGCCCACGAGGCGGAACAAGAGGTTGAGGAAGCGCACGCGCTCGGGCGCCGTGGGCTCCGGCACCAGGCCGCTCTGGGGCGAGACGTCGTGCAGGTGCAGGATGATAGCCGCGCTCTCTGTCATCACCGCGCCATCGGGGAGGATCAGGGTGGGCACCTGCCCCAGGGGATTGAGCTTCAGCAGCCGGTCGCGTCCGGGGCCAGGCTCCAGGTAGGGCAGCTCCGTCAAGCGGTGCGGGATGCCGGTGATGCTCAGCGCCATCTCCACGATGGCCGAGCCACATCCCGGTGAGCCAATCAACTCATAGTCGTTCATGGACCGTTCCGTCATTCCCCAGAAGAGGGCAGTGGCTGCCAGTTGGGAACCAACCTGGGGACGATTTCCCCGGAGGCCGGAATCGTCAACTCCTCCCGGTGGAAATAGAGGCGGCGGTGCCGTCACCAGCCTATGGCGACAGGTTCGCGCTCTCCGCAGGTTCGTGAGGCGTAGCGTCCAGCAGTGAACCCAGGATGGAAGGCCCCGGACTCATGTGGATTTCACCCAACTCCACATCTCCTTCGAAGGGAACATCGACCGTGAGGGTTCGTGATGCCATCCCGGGGGCATCGAATCTCAGCGTCTGCACCCCAGATTTCAGAGTCGACCATTTGAAAGCGCCGTCCTGGGGGTCGACATAGAATTCGCGGTTGTTGAGGACGAAATTTGAGAAGGGCGACCCATCGGGACCCAGGAGCCTGCCTCGGATTTGTGAATCACGTTGCATGACGATACGGAGGGGGGCCTCCCCCGGCTTCACAAGAAGTGCGAAGGTCTCGTATTCGGTCCCTCCCGAGGATTGTGCTGGGACGAAGGTATGGCCATCTATCGAGGCCGATATCGTGTGCGGGCCGGAAGACAGATGCCGCAGGACGAATCGCCCATCCGCGCCTGTGCGAACGCCGAAAGGTCCGCCGCATCTGAAGCTGACGGTCGGCGGCTCTGTCGCGTCAGCTGGTGACTGCCGAGAGGCCGTGATAGTCGCGCCCTCCAGGGGTCTTCCGCTCGTTGTCACCACGATGCCGGAGACCGTCACACCTTCGGGAAAGCGCAACTCCACCTGCGGCGGAGGTCCCTCTCGCAACTCGATGTCCTGGGCGACGGTCCGCCGGATGACACCCAGAACCTCCTTTTGTGCCCACACCGTGTAGTGCCCTGGCGGAACTGCCCCGAGCTGGAAGTGTCCCTGGGCATCTGAAGATGAATATTGGCTGTGCGTGTCTTTCGCCTCGCGCCTGGCGAGGATGACGTCCGCATCGGGCACGGGAACACCGTGCTCATCCAACACGATGCCTGGCAAGATCGGGCCTTGCTTCAGCGAGATGCGGAGGTCTCCGCTGGGCGCGTGCACCGAAGCGACGTCTGGAAGGAAGCGCGGGTCATCGGCTTGGAGCCCCCAATTACCTGCGCGGCAGGCTTTCAGCTCGAAATGGCCGGCGTCGTCCGTGGTCGTCACATGATTATGGTGCGGCACCGTGGGGTTGCATTGGCGCTCCAATCTGAGCGTGACGTTCGGAGCGGGCGCCCCGTGTGCGTCGACTGCAACGCCGGTGATGGACACCGCGCGAAACAGGGTGATGGTGGCAGGGGACGTGGCCTCTGGGGAACTCAGGGTGACGACTTCGTCCAGATGGCCCGGTGCTGACACCGTGACCTGGTTCATGTCGGGGCCGAAGGGGCCCAGACGAAAGCGGCCATCCAGGTTCGTTGTCGTGACCGGGTAGTCGATATCAAGGCGCTGCGGAACGACGGAGACGCGGGCACCTGGAATGGGCTGGCGCGCCTCGTCTTGAACGATTCCTTCGAAATAAGGTGCAGGCCGCAGTTCGAGTACCGTCTCAACCCCGTTTCGCTCCTTCAGGGTGACTTCCTCGCTGGCAATCATCCCTTCATGGAAGGCCGACACTTTGAGGCCGTAGCCATTGCGGAGTCCGGAGAAATGAAACCGTCCTTTCGCGTCGGACGTGGCGAACTGAAAGGGGAAGTCATGTGGAAACTCCGCGGTGAGCTCGACGCGGGCGCCCGCGACGGGGCTTCCCTGGAAGAGGACCCGGCCTGCATGGTTCAGCGGCCGTGTGAGGTGCACGCTGCCCCACGGAAGGGCGGTGGCCTCATTGAGATGGAGGAGCTCCGGTCGCCAGCCATCCTGCTTCGCCAGGAGGACGTAATGCCCATACGGCAGCGGGCCGATGTGGAACCGGCCATCCGGACCTGCGATGCCGTCGAAGTATCGGTCCGTTGCCACGGAGACCAGGCTGATGCGGGCGCCTGGTAGCGGTACGTCCTCACCAAAGGCGGTTCCCTCCACCCGTAATCCCGGAGCCAGCACCAACTGCAGTCCGTCGTGCGTCCCCAGGATGCCTTGTTGCACGGCCGCCCCGTCCTCGTTCAAGGCCCAGACCGACAGGATTCCGACGTCCAGTCCATCCAAGACGTAGGTGCCGTCACCGTCGGTGACCGTCTCTGCCTGGAGGATGGCTTCGCCCATGCGGGAGGTCATCCACTCCGTCAGAATGTCCTGGGCCGCCTGCCAGCAGTCATGCAAGAGCCGGAGGGGTTTCTCCTCGCGGCGGGAGCCCCCTGTGCCAGGCGCCCAGTCGGGGCACGGCAGCTCTGCCAGGGGCTCCTCGGCCCGCGACAGGGCGGACACGCGCACGCCCGCGAGGGGGACTCCTCGCGCATCCACCACGGTGCCACGAATGCGCCGTCTCTTTTCGGGTTGAGGAATCGGGCCCAGTGCCGCCATGCCTGGGGTGCCAGTTCCTTCGATGCGGTTCGCGCCTTGCGACGATGCGGCGACGCCTGCGCCTCGGTCGACGGCCTCTGACGTGGAGCGCGCGTCCCAGGCGAGCATCCCGAGGACCCCGACGGCCAGAATCGTGAACGCCCCGCCGCTGCGCGTGCGCCGCTCCCTCGTACTCGTCATGCCCCGACGGTAGGGAGCCGCGGCGGGGCAATCCTCACGGAATGGTCATGATTGGCTCAGCAATCGCGCAGCATGAGCGTCGCGTGTCGGACGCCTCATGGAGCCCGCGTAGCCTCACCAAGCTGGGGGAATCCCTCCGCAACGTGGTTCCGGCCCTGCGCCTGGGGAGAGAGCGACCTGGGTCAGCGTGCCCAGAAGTCACCGAAGCTGACGGCGGTCCGTTGAAGCGGGCGGCGTTTCCTGGGAGGAATGCGCAGACTGCACGCATCACTGAACCTGGAGGTCATCCATGCAACTGTTCCTGACGGGCGCGAGCGGCTTCATCGGCGGCTCCCTTGCTCATTCGCTGAAGGCCCGCGGCCACGCCATCCGAGGGCTGGTCAGGGACAAGGTGAAGGCGGAGCGGCTGGCGGCGCTCGGCATCGAGCCCGTGCTGGGTGACTTGGAGGACCGCGCGCTGCTGACAGCTGAGGCGCGGCGCGCGGACGCGGTCATCAACGCGGCCAGCAGTGACCACGCGGAGGCCGTCGAGGCGCTCCTGGCGGGGCTGCGCGGCTCTGGCAAGCCGCTGCTCCACACCAGTGGTTCCAGCGTGATTGGCGACGACGTTCGAGGCGAGGTGCTCTCCGACAAGGTGTTCGACGAGGACACCCCCTTCATCGTCGAGCCCGACAAGCGGGCCCGTCACGCGGTCGACACCAGCGTGCTCGCCGCCGAGGGAATGCGCGGCATCGTCCTGTGCAACACGATGATTTATGGCACGGGCACCGGGCTCAGCCCGGACAGCGTGCAGATTCCCCCGCTGGTGAAGCAGGCGCGCAAGAGCGGCGTGGTGCGCATCGTCGGCAAGGGCGTCAACCGCTGGTCCAACGTGCACATCGACGACGTGGTGGCGCTGTACCTGCTTGCCTTGGAGCGCGCGCCCGCCGGGGCCTTCTACTTCGTGGAGAACGGCGAGGCCTCCTACGCGGAGATTGGTGCCGCCATCGCCCAGCGGCTCGGGCTGGGGCCCGTGCAATCCTGGTCGGTGGAGGAAGCCAGCCGCGAATGGGGTGAAGGCCACGCGCGCTACTCCTTCGGCTCGAACAGCCGCGTGCGTGGCAAGCGCGCGCGCCGCGAACTGGACTGGAAGCCCCGGCACGACTCCGTCACGGCGTGGATTCGCGACGAGATGCCGCTCGGTTGAGTGCTAGTTCCAGGGGAAGAGGGGACCCCAGACGGAGTGCGAGCTCAGCGCGATGGGGAGCTTGAGCGTCAACACCAGCCCCACCTCGCGGGCATGCCGCGTCCGCTCCACGCCGCCGGGGCCGATGTCCCGGTCCCCGGCCAGCGGAATCCCGAAGCGCACGCCCAGGCTGCCGAACACGAAGGCCAGGTAGGGCGCGACGTGCAGGCCCGTGGTCGCCACGCGCGTCCGGCTCGCCGTTTCATGCATGACGCCCAGCTCCACACCCCCGAAGAGCAGGGTGCCCTGAAGCCCGGCGCAGAGCCGCGCGCTGCCGCGCTCCATCTTCTGTGCCTGCGCGAAGAGGCCCAGGGCGCCCACGCCCTTGAACCAATTGAGCGTCAACTCCCCGCCCACGCCCGTGCCGGGCGCGTCCGCCCCGAATGCCGCGCTGTACAGGGGGCCCACGGACAGCCAGGTCTCTCTTTCGGGGAACAGCGTGATGTCCGCCCTCGCGGGCAGGGCGAAGAGCACGGACGCCGCCAGGAGCGGGACGGGAAGGCGCATGCGGCCGCTTGGGTGCAACCACCGGGCCCTGTCTCCGCGCGAAGGGATGGCACCTCTTGCATGTGCAAGGGACTGCACGTTGCGTCACCGCCCGTGCGCAGTCGCGTGGACGGACGGGACGCGTCTGCTCATTTCTTCCGAGGCTTCGGCCCCGCGGGGCGAGCCGGCGCGGCGGAGGGCTCCACGGAGTCCAGCGTGACGGGGCCTTCGCGATACAGGGCATTGACCTTGCCGCCGCGAAGCTCCAGGGCCGCGAGGTTCCGCCCGTACCCGGTGCTCAGCCCGGTGTCGATGAGCAGCGCCTTGCCGTTGAACCGCACCTTCACCTTTCCGTCGCGGTTCGTGGTGTGCCCCATGACCATGCGCCTGGCGCCATAACGCTTCAGCACCGCGTCCAGCGCGGGTTCGGCGTCCCGTGGCTCGCCCAGTGCGTAGCCTCGGAACCACAAGGGGCCCTGTGCGTCCCGCGCGCCGCCGGGCGGATGGTCGGGGAAGAAGTCCTGGCGCACCCAGCGGTTGAGCTCGGCCAGGTTTCCGCCGGGAACGCCGGGCGCGACGCCGCCGTGCACGAAGAGGGTGTCGTTGATGCGCACCACGGCGGCGTGCTTGCGCAGCCACTGGCCGTAGCGGCCCTGGAGGCTGTACGCGACGCGGTGCCCGTTGAGGCCGGGTGGGGAGCCGGCGCTGTCCTGCTCGGGGCTCTGGTCGGCGAACGAGGCCATCTCCCCGGGGTTCACGTATCGCAGGTCGCCCAGCATGTTCATGGCTTCATGGTTGCCGAGCAGGGCGTGGACCCGTCCGCCCGCGGCGAGCGCTTCCTGCTCCAGCCGCATGAGCAGGTCGAACGCCGCTCGCGTCTGGTCGCCCCGGTCCGGCACGTCGCCCGTCTGGACCAGGTGCGTCTTGCCGCCAATCCACCGGTCCTTCGCGTCAATGAGGCCGGCGAGCCGTAGCACCTCCTTCAGGGCGTCCACGTCACCGTGCACGTCCCCCACCGCCACCACGCGCTCCACGCCGGTGAAGGTGTCGGGGACCGCGTCCTCCAGCCGAGGCTGCGCCGGGGCATGGGGTGCGGGTGCCGCCGCCAGGAGCAGCGGGATGAGCACGAGCAGGGGGCGCGTGCGGAGCAAAGAGGGGGGCATGGGCATGTCCTCTGGTGAGACGGCGCGCCTGGGCTGGCCGGCCCAGGCGCGCTGGAGGACCTCAGCGTGTCACGCCCGCGCGGCCCTCGGTGCCTGAATCGCCTCCAGGCACCCGGGTCGCTCGGTCAGGCGACGGAGGGTTCAGCGGTAGTCCCACTTCTGGTTCGGGTTGCCCGTGCACTCGTAGATGATGAGCCGGGCGCCGCTGGACGTGTTGTGGTTCACGATGTCCACGCACTTGTTGGCGAGCACGCTGACGAGGTCACCCGCGCCGCTCAGCACGAACTGCTGTGCCGGGTTGCCGCTGCAGTTGGCCAACTGGATGGCCGCGCCGTTGGCCGTGGAGGCCCAGGCCACGTCCATGCACTTGCCGCCCGCCTGAACGGTGCCGTTGATGAAGGTCCACCGCTGCGCGTTCGTGCCATTGCAGTCCCACATCTGGAGCTGCACTCCGTCGGAGAAGTTGGAGTTGGGTACGTCGATGCACTTGCCGTTGAGGCGCGACACGAAGGACCGTCCACTGCCGCCACCGCCCGTCGTGCGGAGCGTCAGGCCGTAGGCGCCCAGGATGGGGTTGACGGGTTGGTAGAACGTCTGCGGCGGATTTCCGTTGGCGCACGTGCCCGCCACGCCGGACGTCACGCCCTGGGCCTGGTTGCCGGAGATGACGGAGCCGCCGGAGTCGCCGCCGTCCGCGCACGCGTTCGTCTTGTGCAGGCCGTACACGGGCCCGACGGAGTAGTTGACGGTGATGTTCTTCGCCTGGAGCACGCCGCACCGCCAGCCGGTGGTGTAGCCGGAGCGGCAGATGGAGGCATTCACCGGAGCCTCCTGGGAGCCCGCGACGGTGACGTTGCCGCCGCTGTAGTTGTTGACCCACGGCTGCGGGGTCCACGAGCCATGGGTGGCCACCCAGCCGTAGTCGGAGCCGGGCCAGACGGAGCCACGGATGGTGCCCAGGGCCACGCCGTTGTGCCCCGTGGTGGGCGTGCCGGCGCCGCCGCAGTGGCCGGCGGTGACGAAGCCCCCGTTGACGGGGAAGCCCACCGAACAGCGGTAGTTGCTGAAGTAGTAGGGGTCACCGCCGCGCAGGTCATAGGCGGGCTCGGGCGCGTGGGTGGAGGCCACCACGCGGAGGCTGCCGTCTTTCAGGCCCGAGCTCTGCGCGATGAAGGCATCCGCGCGCAGCTTCGTCTGGCTGGAGGCGTCCACGTAGACGACGACGCTGTTCGTCGGCAGGTCGACGTACCAGGAGTGGATGGCGGGCGAGAGGGCCTGGACGTTCTGGTCCAGTTCCGCCTTCACCTGCTCCAGCCGCGCCAGGCTCCGCGCCACGTGCACGGTCCGCACGCCGGCGACCCGGGTCTTGGCGAGGCGGGCCTCGTCGGTGACACCAACGATGAGCTGGCCGCCCTCCGCGTCGAGCCAGGCGCCACCGAAGGCGTCGCCAAGTTGTTCACGCATCGTCTGCTCCAGCCCGGGCGCCTTCGCCTCGAAGGACAGGCGCTGATGCACCTGCTGCTCGGTGAGCCCAAGGTCCCGACGCATCGCGGAGACAATTTCTGGCGACACGTCGCTCGAGGCCTCGGCGGCCATCGGCAGGCCCGTCAGGGTGGCAAGGCCAGCGAACATCGCCGCGGTAGAAAGCCAATCAGACATTCGATTCATGGAAGTAGATGGGGAGTGTTCCCACTGCAGAGCGAACGCCAGGGCAGGGGACATCGCCTGCGCGTGGGAGTGAGAGGGATTCCCTGGCGTGATGTGGAGTCCGCATGAGCATGTGGCATGCCAATGCGGGTGCAGGGACTTCCAGGGCGAGTGAGGTGATGGCGTATGCCCCACTCGCAATTTTATGACGGACAGGTGGTGACAGCCGTCCTCGGCTGGTGACTGGTGTTACCACCCTGCGTCAGGCCGAAATCGAGCTGGCTGACGTTGGGACTGCTGCTGTGTGGCAGCGCGGCACACGCGGACGCGCTGCCGTACCCAGGTGGACAAGGTCGTGGTGGCCTGTCCCTGACGCGCGCGCGACGAACTGTACTGCTCCCTGGATGCAGCACAGCGGGCGACACGCCGGGAGGACGTAGGATGGCGTCACGCCCATGCGCACCCACACTGAGGCCATTCCCTACGAAGTCCACCGCGATGACGGGCTCGTCGCCTCCGACGACCCCGCGCGCATCGACCTGGACGTCGTCCATGGCTACCTGTCCCGCTCATACTGGTCCGCGGGCATTCCCCGGGAGACGGTCGAGCGGGCCGCTCGGAACTCGCTCGTCTTCGGGCTCTATTCGTCTGGAGGCCAGGTGGGCTACGCCCGCGTCGTCACCGACCGCGCGAGCTTCGCCTATCTTTGTGACGTCTTCGTCCTGGAGCCGTACCAGGGGCGGGGCCTGGGCCAGTGGATGATGGAGGCGCTGCTCGAGCATCCCGACCTGCAAGGGCTTCGGCGGTTCTTGCTCGCCACGCGAGATGCCCATTCACTCTATGCGCGTTGCGGCTTTCAGCCATTGGGCGCGCCCGCGTCCTTCATGGAGCGCCATGACCCGGACGTCTATGTCCGAAATCGAGAAGAGGGCGCGAAAGGGAAGGCAGATTGAGGTCATCCGGAAGGCCTGGGCGTGACGCGGGCCCAGGCCCGGGCCATTCAGTCAGTGGCTCTCCACCGCCGTCCGGTTCTGCCGGGCGGTGACCGCCTCAATCACCTTCTCCGGCGGGACGACGCCCTCGCGCCCGAGCAGCACCGCGGTGGACTCGCCCTCCGCCACCACCTTCCCGCGCGAGAGGAACTGGTGGGTGGCGTAGAAGTACTTCTCGTCCCAGCGGGTAATCGACATGGACACCGTGTACTTCTGGAACGGGCGAAGCGGCTTTTTGTAGTCCATGGTGTGGCGCACGATGATGGGCGCCCACTTCTGCTTGAGCATGAGCGCCAGCAGGCCCGTCCGGATGAACAGGTCGACCCGGCTCAAGTCACAGACGGTGAGGAACCGCCCGTTGTTCATGTGCAGGTTCAGGTCCAGGTCATTGGGCAGGACGCGCTGCTCCAGCGTGCTCGTCAGCGCGTCCACGCGCATCTCCGGCTTCCAGAGCGAGGAGAGCATGACCCACAACATCCTGAGATAGAGATTCATGTGCTTCGGACGGCTCCTGCAGGAAGAACGAGATGAGCCGGGCCGGCGGGTAGTAACCCAGCCCGGAGGAACGCTGATACATGAAACCCAGGTGCCCGCCATGCGGCGTCAGCTCCAGCCGCACGTGCTCCCGCAGCGCGCGTGCGTCGGGGAGCGTGTCCCGGGCGACGAGCGGGTCGTCCTCGGCGTTGAGGACGAGGAAGGGCACCTCGATGCCCGGCAGGAATTGCTGGCTGCTGCACCGCTCGTAGTAGTCCTCCGCGTCCTTGAAGCCGTGAAGGGGCGCGGTGAAGACCTCGTCGAAGGCCTGGATGCTGCGCATCCCATTCAGCGTCCCAACGCGTGAGGCGAACTCCGGCAGGTGGGCCTTGAGCCGCGCGACGCGCTTGTACGAGTTCAACACGCGGAGCTGGTAGAGCTGGTTGATGCCTTCGCAGGCCCGCCGGGCCGTGCTGCCCAGGGAGAACGTCAGGGACACGGCCGCCGCGGCGGACAGGTGGCTGGCGTGGCCTGTCTCCGCCAGGTAGCGAATCAGCATGCTGCCGCCCAGGGAGAAGCCCACGCCATAGAGTGGCGTGTGGGGCTCCTGCTCACGGACGAAGCGCACCAGCCAGGCCAGGTGGTCGGTGAATCCCGCGTGATAGAAGGGGGCCCGCCGGTTGGGCACGGCGCCGCCCCGGTGGCACAAGACCGCCGCGCGCAGGCCGCGCGGGGACAGCTCCGACAGCAGGCTGCGGACGTAGGTGGAGTCCTGCGTGCCCTGCATGCCGGGCAGCAGGATGAGCAAGGGCCCTGGCCGCGTCCGGTTCAGCCAGTACACGTCCACGAAGTCACCGTCCGCCAGCTCGTGACGGATGTGCTCGGTGAGCACGTCGTGGCGGCGCCGGTCCAGGTGGGGGACCACGGTCTGCACGTGGGAGAAGCGCAGCCACCAGGGGACGTGGAAGGCGTTCGCATGCTCAGCCATGGACGGTCCGCGTCGGGGCCTCTTCGGGCAGCGGCATGCCCACCTCGGCCATGACGCTCAGGTCCTTCTCCGTCAGCACGCGGGTGCGCCGCCGCACGATGTCCGCCCCCAGCACCAGATTGAAGTTGGACACGCCGCCATAGCGGTGGTGCAGGAAGTGGTTGCGATAGACGGCGCGCATGTAGCGGGTCCGCAGCAGCCACGCCAGCCACCGGGGCGCCGTGCGCTGTCCTTCCTCGAAGGGCATGTGCAGGTACGGGTGGACGAAGTGGCTCATGAAGGGCGGCAGCAGCAGCGTCACGCAGCCGGCCAGGAAGGCGATGGGCTTGAGCGTGAAGTAGAACACCGGGAAGAAGATGACCAGCGGGGCCACGAAGACGAAGGCGCCCTCTCCGTGCAGCCGGGTGGCAAAGGCACCGTTGATGATGGTCCGGCCGTGCTTGCCTCGCTGGAGCAGCTCCTCGGTGAGCTTCTGCTTCTCCTCCTCGCTCCGGAACTGCGTCACGTGGTTGCTCCGGAAAGTCCTCACGTGGTGGATGGTGTGGTGGGAGAAGTGCGTGTTGATCATCGGCCGGAACAGCCGCGGCGCGCGGTTCCAGAAGCGCACCGCCTTCGGACGCGCGTCGGACACGTACTCGTGCATGAAGGACTCGACGTACGAGGAGATGACGTACCCCAGCACGAGTCCGAGGAGGACATGGACGTAATCAGGCATTTTCAGCGTTCCTCGCCGGAGAAGGTCAGCACTCGGCCCAGCTGACCTGTCGGCTCGATGGAGGGCGGGGAGGCCAGCGGTGTCCTGGCCTGGCCCGCGTGGACAGGGGGAAAGCCCGTCATCCTGCCGGTGGCCTCGTCGTACACCTTGAGGCGGAAGGCGCGCACCGAGTCGCGCAGACCCAGCTTCACGCCCTCTTCGGCCAGGCCGTGCTGCTCCATGTAGCCGCGCAGCAGGTAGTTGGGAATCTGGGGCTTCAGGTGATGGACGTGGTGCAGGTTGATGGCGCCAAAGAGCCACTCGAAGGCGCGTGGAAGCACCAGGTGACTGCTGCCCTGGAGCGCCGAGCCCTTGAGGGACCACTGCGCCCGCGGAACCCAGTAGGGCCGCTCCACCTGGTGCTGCACGAAGAAGAGCCAGATGCCCAGGCCCGCGGCCACCTGGGTGATGATGAGGTGCACCACCAGCCACCGGGGCCAGTCACCCAGCGCCAGGAACGCGAGGTGGACGGCCACCAGCGCCAGGTTCGTCACCAGGATGGAGCGGCGCTCGGGCCTGCGCTCCTTGGCGACGATGCCCGGCATGCGGAAGCGCAGCAGGAACTGGAAGATGGGCCCCACGCCCAGGAGGACCGCGGGGTGCCGGTACAGCCGGTAGCGAAGGCGCTGGGAGGGTTTGAGCGCCAGGTACTCCTGGGCCGTCATCGTCACGATGTCGCCCACGCCGCGCCGGTCGAGGTCTCCGCTGGTGCTGTGGTGGACCAGGTGCATGGCCCGCCAGTACGCGTGCGGCGCCAGCGTCAGCATGCCCAGCACCACGCCCACCCGGTCATTCGTCACCGGACGCTGGAACAGCGAGCGGTGGGCACAGTCGTGCTGGAGGATGAAGACCCGGACGAGCACGACGCCCGCGAGCACCGCCAGCGCCACGCCGCCCACCAGGCTTTGGGCGAAGAAGACATAGCTGGCCCCCGCGAGCAGGACATAGGCGCCCACGCATCCCACGAGCTGGACCACGCTCCGTTGGGTGCGCGCCCGCCAATCCCGGGACTGGGCGCGAGAATCGCTAACGGTGGATGCGTCAGATGGCATGGCTGCCCCGAATCCCCAGACCTCCCCCGAGGGCTGTCAATCTGGGGATTTCCGACATAACGCGCGTTGATTCTTGAATCAAGAAGCCCCGGGGTGGTGGGGCGCTTGACGTCGTCGGACGCCGAATTCTCCAGCGGCCTCGGGGGCTCTGGGGGCCGGGCCCTGCGGCGCAGGTGCCTCAGCCCGGTGAGACGCCGAGCGCCCCACAGTAGAAGCAGAGCTCGTCGACGTCCTGCTCGATGAGCGCCGTCAGGGTGGTGCCGCCCCCATGCCCGGAGTCGCGAAGCGGGAGCAGGAGAAAGGGCCCGCCCTGCGTGCCTTCTGCCTGAAGTCTGGCGACCATCTTCAGCGGGTCGTGGGGTGGGGCGGTCCGGTCGTTCAGCGCGGCGACGAAGGCCATCCGGGGGTAACGGAGCCCGGCTCTGACATTGTGGTAGGGCGAGTACCCCGCGAGGTAGGCACCCTCAACCGGGTCCTCGGGTGAGCCGTATTCGACGGTGGCCGAGCTCAGGTAGCCGAAGCTCGGGAAGCGCAGCATGTCGAGCGTGGGCGCGCGGCAGAAGACGGCACCAAAGGACGCGGGGGCCTGCATGGCGGTGACGGCGACCAGCAGCCCACCATTGCTGTTTCCTCGCGAGGCCAGCCGGGCAGGCACCGTGTAGCCCTCCGAGACGAGCCAGCGCGCCGCCGCGATGAAGTCGTCGAAGGCGTTCTGCCGGCGTGTCTTGAGGGCCGCCTCGTGCCAGGCGCGGCCGTACTCTCCGCCGCCCCGGACGTTGGCGAAGGCCAGCACGCCGCCCCACTTCAGCCAGGCGGCTTGGAGCGACGTGAAGCGCGGCTCCACGGAGATGTTGAAGCCGCCGTAGCCACTCAGCCTCACGGGCCACTGTCCGTCGCGCGGCAGGTCCTTCCGGTGGACGAGGAACATGGAGACCCGGGTGCCGTCGAGCGACGGATACCAGACCTGCTCCGTCACGTACTCGGACGCATCGAGCCCGACGTCAGGGACGTGGTACGGCGTCAGCAGGTCTGCGTCGTAGTCGTAGCGATAGACAGAGGGGGCCTGCACGTACGACATGAAGTTCACCCACACCTCGTCGCCCCGCCATGGGCCACTGACGCCGCTGACGATTCCCTCTCCTTCGTTGCGATTTACGGCGCCCAGGGCTGGGAGCTTCAGGTCGCGCAGCCAGGTGCCGTCCTCGGCGTGGATGCGCACGTGGTGCGACGCCGCGCGTGAATAGACGGCGTAGAGCCGGCCGCCGACGCCTGCGACAGTCTGAAGGGTGTGCTCGCTTTCCGGGATGAGCGTCCGCCACTGGGTGGGCGCCGTCAGCGGCGCGGTGCAGAGCCTGCCTCGTGGTGCGTCGAGGTCGGTATGGATGAGCAGGGACTCCCCGATGACCTGCACCTGATTGAGGGAGGTCATGGCTGTTGCCACAGGGATGCGCGCATCATCCGCGAGGCGCAGCAGGGTGATGACGTTGGCGTGGACGTAGTCCCACTTCGCGAGCACGGCGAAGCGGCCGCACTCGCTCACCTTGACGGTGCACCAGTACTCCTTTTCGTGGTCATCACCGAAGACGCGCCGCGCGGGGGCGCCCGAGCCCAGCCGGTGCTCGTAGACGGCGTTCCAGTGAGCCTCTTCGCCCGTGGGCACCTCGCCGGGGTCGGGGTTCGCGGCGTAGAAGAACCCGGATGCATCGGGCCGCCAGGCCACCGAGGCGTGGCTGGTGCCTCGGGGGCGGTCCGGCAGCAGCCTCCCCGTCGAGACCTCGAGGACGTGAATCAATGCGCCGTGGGCGCTTCCCACGGCCTTGCCGAACGCGACGAATGCGCCATCCGGGGAGGGGACCGCGAAGACGAGCACCTCGTTGCTCGCCCACGTGTTGGGGTCGAGCAACGTCTCCAACGGCGCCCCTTCGTGGCGCCGGAGCAGGAGCTTGAGCTTGTCGTCGCGCGCCTCTGCCTGCCAGAGGAACTCACGCCCCCCCGGACCGGCGGCAATGGGCGGGGACCTGCGTGCGTGCCGCGCGGAGCGGGTGACCGCTTCGCGCAGTGCCTCGCGTCCAGGGAGGGCGTGGAGCACCGATTGCGTGAGGGCCTCCTGCTCGGAAATCCACGCCTGCGTCTCCGGCGCATCGAGCTGCTCCATCCACGCGTAGGGGTCGTCGAAGCGCTGTCCGTGCAGCGTGTAGCCGCTCCGCGCGTCTCTGCGTGCGGAGGGGGACTTGCAGGTCCGGTCCACGGGCGTCATCGGATGTTCCTCCACGGGGCGTCGGTCCTGGCGCGGACGTTCATGCAGGAAGGCGCGGCGAGGTTGTAGCCCAACCGCGCGGGGGCCACCTTCGCGCGGCGCGGTGTCGAACTCCGGTATTACGCGCGTGAATCCGATGAATTCGAGGAGGCCCTGGTGCTCGGCGTGGAGCGCGTCGCGGCACCTTGTTTGATTCGCGTGAAATAGAAATAATCCCACGTCACTCCATCGGGACGGTTTCAACGTTGTTGCGGATTCGCGAGTCGCAGATGAGTTCGTTGCGCAGCGCCGCGATGGACAGCCGCGTCGCGCAGCTCGTCACGGCGCTCCTCGCGGAGCCTTCGGCGGCGGAGCCTGGATGGACCCGCGAGCGGCTCGAGCCGGTGGTGCGCAGGGTGGTGGACCGGGGCATCTTCTCGCTCGACGACGTGCGCGTGTACGTGCAGCTCGCCGAGTCGCTGGGGGATGACTTCGAGTCACAGCGTCGCCACGCGTGGATGCGCTCGTGGCTGGATGACGCCTCCGTTTCGGACCCTGTCGCGCGTCTGCACCGCGTGGTGCGCGAGCGCCGCCGCCGCGAGGACGTGGCGGCGCAGAACCAGCGGAAGGAAGCGGCCTTCCGCCTCCGCCACGCCCCGCCCGGCGAGGGCCGCTGACTTTTCCACTCCCAGGAATGCCTCATGCCCCCTTCCTCGACTTCACGGCAGGACCCGGCGGTTGCTCCATGCCCATTACAGGCGGGCAAGGGGCAGGTGGAGGTGGTCGTCGTCGATGACCGCGAGACGCCGCTGTCCGGCGTGGCGGTGGAGCTGGCGCAGGGGACAGCAGACGAGGCGCTGCGCACGCGCACCGACGAGCACGGCGTCGCGCTGTTCGAGGGGCTCGAGGAGGGGCGCTACCGCTTCCGGTTGCTCGACGTGGAGCCTGGGCTGTGGCGGGTGCTCGGCCGGCTTCCCCTGCCTCCGCGCGCCGCGGGCGCAGCGCCTCGCTGGGGTTCCGTCTCGCGGCCGAAGCCGCTGTCCTGGACGTGCGAAGGGACGGAGTCGCTCGCGGTGCTGGCGGCGAAGTTGGGTGTGCGTCCCTCGCGACTCATCGATGCGAGCACGGGGCAGCCGCTCACCCCGGAGGTGGCTCCCGCTCCGGGAACGCGTGTGGAGGTGCTGCCCTTCTCCCATGAGTGGACGACGGTGGAGACCGGCTTCCGGCATGTGGTTCACCGCATCGGGCTTCCCCTGTCCCTGGTGGTGGTGCTGCGCGACGGCACGCACCACCCCCGAGCGCACCAGCCCTACCTGTTGAAGGTGTGGCTGGACGACGAGGAGGAATTGCCCGCGCGCGAGGGCATGACGGACGCGGAGGGCCGCATGGCGCAGGTTCTGCCCGCACGCGCGGCGCGGGGCGAGGTGACGGTGTCGCCCGGCCGCGACGACGAGCGCAAGGTGACGCTGCGCTTCGCGGCGCTGCGCGCGACGAGCGCTCCGGAGGGCTTGCAGGAGCGGCTGGAGAACCTGGGGTTCTCCTGTGGCGGCGAGCGTGGCCAGTTCGGCCCGAAGACGCGCCTGGCCGTGGAGTGGTTCCAGTACGCGCTCGGGCTGCCTCTGAGCGGAGAGGCCGACGAGGCGACCTGCGCCGCGCTGGGCCTGTTGCACCGCTCGTAGCACCGGAGGTCTTTCGTCATGCAGTGCCCCAACTGCGCGCTCGGCACGATGCGCGACCTGTCCGTGACGCCGCCGCGCTGCTTGGAATGCGGCGCGGTGCTGGTCCCGGCGCCTCCCATCACTCCCCCCTTCCACGGCTCGATTGAGACCGAGGTCGAGCGGCTGGAGAGCGGCGACTACGACGACGTCCTGGACGACTTCCTGGACGACGAGGAGCCGTACCGACTCTCCAGCAACGAGATGCGTGATGAGACGCTCCGGGCCTCGCTGGTCACCGACGACATCTCGCCCCCGGAGTCGCCACCGTCCAACACGATGGGCGACGACGTCGCCGAGGAGCGCTGTGTTCCGCTGGGCTCGGAGACCACCGTCTCCGACAAGCCCGTCGTTCCGCCGAGCTTCCCGTTGCGGACGCTCCTGTGGAACATCGCGGACCTGGGCGGAGGCCCGAGTGGAACGCTCCCGGTGCGCAAGCCGTGGACCATTGCCGCCCTGGCCCATGTCATCCGCACGGCGAACGCCGACATCGTCACCATCCTGGAGCTGAAGAAGAAGGGTGGCATCCGTCTGGTGGAGCCCAAGCCTCCGGTCCAGATGAAGCAACACACGGGCCGCGGAGGCAGCGGGACGAAGCTTCCGGTGTTGATGCGAATGGCGTCGGCGTTCGTCGAGCCCAATGGCTACCAGGTCAAGACTGCCCCCGACACGCTGGTCGGTCAGATTGCGGAGCAGGAGGCGGGGCTCCTCAACGACCTGGCGAAGTACTTCGCGGAGCACGTGCGGCGGACCATCTGGCCACGAGACGAGCAGGACACGGGCGCCGAGGCGTGGGACCCCTCCCATATCGAGTGGAGCGAGACCTCGCAGGCGCTGGGAGCCGACAAGCTGGGCATCATCGAGGGCCGGCTCGATGCGGCCTGGGCGGCATGTGAGCCAGACCTCGTGAATCGCTTCGGCAGGCCTCCGGTGAAGAAGGCGAAGGGCGAGGACGGCGAAGAAGACGAGGAACCACCCGAGGCGCTCGTCGCGACGTCGATCGACGTGCACGGGAAGAAGAAGGCGAAGCTGGATGCCTACTGCCTGCTCTGCGTGCGGCTGCTCGTGGAGGAGGGCTACTACGACTGGCTCCAGCCCCACGAGAACCGCTACTCGTCTACGGAGAAGGACTCGAAGAAGGGAGGCGCGGAGGCGAAGGAGAAGGCGAAGCGGGACGACCTGGCGAAGCTTGGCGTCGCGCTCCTCCGCGAGCACTGCGGCATCCTGTTCCACCGCTACCTGGCGGTCATCGCGGGCCTGGACGCCGAGGATGTCCCGGCCAGGCAGGAGCAGGTCCTCGAGAACATCCTGCACCGCTCCAACGACGCGCATCTGCAGCGCGTCTACAAGAAGAAGCTCGCCGAGTACCTGGAGCGCAAGAGCGAGGTGGAGGACGCGCCGGAGTCGCACGCGGGGCTGCGCGAGTTCCTTCGCATCCGTGATGCGCTGAACGACCAGTGCAAGGCGCGCGGTGAGGAGGTCTATGCGTCGTGGCCCGCGGAGGTGCCCGACAAGCCCGTCAAGGGGCTCTACACCCAGGATGAGGCGTACGGCGTCCTGTGGCGCAAGTCCAAGCTGGACGTGGACGAATCGGCCATCTCGTACCTCAGTGCTTACGTGGCGAAGCGCTCGCCGGGTGGCGAATCCTCATCGATGGATATCGACACCACGATGGGGGACGAGGCGGAGGAAGAGCAGGCGCAGACCGTCAAGAGTCTCTACAGCAAGCGTGAGCCCATCCGGATTCCGGTGCGGCTGGCGCAGGTACGGAACGCGCCCGAGGTGAGCGTGGTGGCATGGCATCCCCCCGCGCCGGGAGACCGCAACAAGAACGCGCGCGGCACGGACTTCCGCGCCTTCCTCCAGTACTGCAAGGACGAGCGCCGCGAGAAGGTGCTCGGTGTGGTGCTCTCGGACCTGAACATCGACACCGCGCGGCCCAAGGCCGAGCTCGCGAAGGATGGCACGCCGTACATCGACACCTGTGTGGAGCGCCTGTCGTTCCACCAGTTCTTCCAGACGCTGCTGGGGCCGGGGGCGGATGCGAGCCATCTGTACGCCATGGCGCCCCAGCTCTCGACCATCGCCAAGAGCAAGTTCGGCAGTTGGGCCGTGGACAGCGAGAAGGCGTTCGGGGACGGCTCGCTCAAGACGCTCCGAAGCTTCGTCAACAGCCGCGTGAAGCCGGAGATGTTCGCCCCCTTCAAGATGTCGACGGGCCACGAGTTGCGGCCAATGTTCTCGTCCGCGGAGGACGTGCTGGCCCACATCGAGTCGTTCATCACGCCTCCGCAGCAGCGCTACGGGGCGAGCGGCTACGACAAGATTCTCGTGTACTCACGGCGGACCGATGGCTGGATGCTGGAGCAGTCGTCGGTCTACGTCATCCCGTTTCCCATGGCGCTCGCGGACGAGAAGGAGAAGGGGCTCTTTTTCATCCACGGCGACCTGCTGCCCAGGCACCTCCAGCCATTCTGGCGGCTCATCCAACTGGAGGACGCGAAGCTGCCCGAGGACAAGCGGCTCTTCGACCACCTGCGTGCCCCGGGCGTGAAGCTCACGGGCTCGGAGGACGCGCGCTGGGAAGAAGTCATGGCCGCCGCGAAGAAGCTGAGCGACCACATGCCGCTCGTCTCCGACCTGCGGCTCATCTACAGCGGCGAGGAGGCGCTGGTCGTAGAGGAGGTGGAGGTCACCACCGAGACTGGGTCCTCCGAGCTGGGCCACTTGGCAGCGCTGTGTGCCGCCTATCAGAAGTCCCAGGCCACGGATGACGAAGCCACGGAGGCGCTCGGCGCGATTCTGGACGCCGCGGAGAAGGTCCCCGCTTCGGACCATGCCCGTTCCAACGCGCTCGTGGCGGAGGCCATGCAGTGGAGGGAGACGTTCGCCGCGCTGCGGAGCGCGGGCTTCGACCGGGAGGCGTACTGGGACCATCGGCCCGCGCTGGAGTCGGAGATGGGGACGGACCAGGGGGGCGGCCAGGGCATCTCGCTGGACAGCTACCTGGGCTCCATCCACCAGGGGCGGGTCCACAACGCGGGCGGGGGGGACTGTCTGTTCCGCTCGCTGTCCCAGTTGTTCTTCGGCACCGAGGCGCACCACCGCGAGGTGCGCCAGGCGGTGGTCAATCACCTGGAGGACCTGCTCGCCGGGCAGTCGCTGGACGACGGGGGAATGGTGGGGCCCGCGACGGCGGCGACGTTCCGGCAGGACATGGGGCTGCTGCTCGACTGGCACCGTGAGGCCTGGCCTCACGAGCCCGCCTATCGCCGCGTGGCGGGCATGGACCCCTGGCGCCAGTACCTGCGGGCCATGAGCCGGGACAGGGTTTGGGGCGACCACGTGGTGCTGGCGGCGGCGTCCCACCTGTTCCAGGTGCGCTTCGAGATGTTCGCCCGGACGGGGGCGACTTCGTACTGGACGGACCTGGTGGACTTCGTGCCGCGCACCGAGGGACACGCGGCGCGGCCCCTGCTCCGGCTGGCGAACCTGGGCAACGCACACTACGAGGCGGTGGGGCCCACGGATGCGCCGCTTCCCGCGGCCGCGGCATTCCCCGCCGAACTGGCGGCGCTCAGCGAGCGCCGCCGCCGCGATGAGGGGCCGACACCTCCGCCTGGTTCGAAGACCGTCGAGTCTCCGCGCTCAGCGGCGACGTCGACGAAGAGCGCCACCGCCACGTCGGCTCCGCCCACGGTGGGCCCGGTCTGCAAGTGGCCTCACACGTGCTACTTCCAGTTCGACACACCCACCCACCACCCGCACGCACTCTTCCTCTTCGGGGAGAACGCCGTCGCGAAGAAGGCCAGATACCCCCAGCCGGACACCCAGGCCGTCATCCGGATGAACTCGAACGCGCTCGGGATTCGCACGTGCTGGGTGCCGGGCAAGGGGATGGAGGACGCGGACCTCGCGAAGAACCAGCAGGCCATCGATGAGGACTGTGCCGAGGCCGTCCAGCTCCTGAAGAGCGGCAAGTACACCACACTGGTGGTGCCGTGGAACCACTCGCGCGGCCATGTGGACATCGGGACGGGCGTCGCCAGGTTGCCGGGCAATGCGCCCAAGACGTGGGCGTACCTGACGAAGAAGATCGACGAACTCATCGGCTGGGCAAACCAGCACCTGGGTACGGTGCTGGTCGTCCCGCAGGTGAACGTGCTCGTGCCTGCCGTGGTGCGGCAGCAGGCGTCGGACCTCCACGTGCAAGAGGTCTCGGACGTGATGAGCCAGTCTGCCTCCATGGGCGATGACTCCAGCACGAGCGTCTTGTGGCAGCCGAACGTGGTCTCGTTGAGAACGCTGCTCTTCTCCGGCGCGACTTCCCCTGAGACGGGGCTGCTGTCGGACAAGGACTACGAGAAGAACAAGGCGATGTTCGACGAGGACCTGGACGTGCTCACCCAGAAGGTGGAGAGCGGCCAGTACCGCAGGCTCGTGCTCGAACGAGACGATGAGGGGCGCATCGTTCTTGGCACGGAATTGGGGAAGCTCGACAAACACGCGCCTCGGACGCTGGATTATCTGCGCGAGCGCCTGGAGGCGTTGTGCAGGCGCTGTACAGAGGTCCACGTCAAGAGCGCGACGTGGAAGGGGCAGGTCGTCGAGGAGTCGCAGTACCTGGACTTCCTGTCCGCCGGCGATGGCCGTACTTCCTCCGAGGGAATCAAGCGCAAGAAGCCAGGCGTCGTCGTCGAGGGCTGGGATGACGACGACGTCACCCAGGCGATGGACCCAGCGGCCTGGGGGACTTCGGCGTTCTCGAACTCGGGCTTCAGTGGAGGCGCCCCGTCGTCGCAGTCCTTCTCGGGCTCGGGACAGGTTGCGCCGTCGAACCATAAGAAGCGCAAGTTCCTGGGGCCGCCTGCGAGCGCCGAAGAGAACGAAGAGGTGCAGCTCATGAATGGCGATGACGTGCCGCCACCGCCTCCCGTCTGGGAGGAGGGGGATGAGGCGGACCCCAAGAAGCAGAAGAAGGGGCCGACTGGGTAGGGCCTCGGCATGGGGCAGTCATTTGGAGGCGGCGCGTCAGGCCGTGACGCAGGGCGTGCTGGAGGCTCTCCGGCCTTCCATGAGTCGCAAGTCTGGCGCCACTCTCTATCTAAACACATCCAGTGGCGGGGACATCCGCTGCGTGGGCTGCCAAAGCCACGCATGCCATCAGCACTCGCCGACGGTTCCTGATGCACAAGCGGTGTGACTCCGGCGCGTGACACGTCCACTGGCCCGCGTTGGAGGCCAAGTGCATGGACGCTTGCTGCGGCGGCGCGTATGAGAATTGCGCAGCCAACCTGGAGATACCCAACATGAGCAGACAACGAAGTGTCTTGGCTGCACTCGGCGTGCTGGCCGTTGCCCTCGGGGTGACGGGTTGCTCGCCCGAGTGCGAGACCTCATCGGACTGTGCGTCGACGGGGGCGACCCCGTACGTGTGCGTCGAGGAGAAATGCGTGCCCGACGACTCGCCCTGCGCGGCAGGATGTGGCAGCGGCACGGTGTGCGACGAAGCGGCGGACAACGGACGTGGCGTGTGCGTCCAGTGCCTGAGCGACGCGCAGTGCGGCGGTGATACGCCTGTCTGTGACATCACCAGCAAGAGCTGCAAGACGTGTCTCGAGGGCGCCGATGGCAGCGCCCAGGGCTGTCTGACGGGACAGGTCTGCAACGCTGGCGGCAACGGCGGTCTCGGCGTGTGCGAGGGCTGCGGCAGCAACGCCGAGTGTGCCGAGGGCACGCCGCAGTGCAAGCCCGGGACCCCGGGCGTGTGCGTGGAGTGCCTGGAGAACAGCCACTGCGCCAACGGCGCCCAGCCGGTGTGCAGCGACAACAACGTGTGCGGCTGCACCGAGAGCGCGCAGTGCGGTGGTGAGACGCCACTGTGCGACACCGCTCGGGACAACGGGCAGGGCGAGTGCGTGGAGTGTATCGACAACGGCCAGTGCACCGCGCGGCAGAGCTGCAACGCAGCTGGAAGGTGCGAGACGTTGACGGGGCTCGACGAGGCGAACGCGCAGATTGCCGCCTTCCACGCGGCCCCCACGGGCGACCTGCCCGAGCCGCTGTCCCTCCAGGGCGCCTTCGTCACCGCCATCACTCCGGATACCGCTGAGCCCCGCGGCTTCTTCGTGCAGGCCACGGCGGAAGGCCCCGCATTGTTCGTCAGCCACTCCGACGCGGTGCAGGTGGCCGTGGGGGACCGGGTCTCCTTCAAGGTGGTCACGAAGATCCTCCAGTCCGGCAACGCCGCGGCGGATTACAAGCTGGACACCGCGAGCGTCATCTCCGACTTCCAGAAGCTGAGCTCGGGCCACCCCGTGCGGAAGCTCGCGGCGGACGGCGGCCTGGTGACGCACGTCACCGACGACGCGGTGGTGAACCTCGACACCTACGAGAGCCGGCTCGTCCGGGTGACCGGCAGGGTGACCACCACGGCGGGCGCCGGCAAGCAGGCGGGTACCGGCTATAAGATCGCGCAGTTCGCGATGGACGGGACCCCGCTCACGGGCGGGTTGGGGCCGCGGCTGCGCATGCCCACCGGGCTGGCCGACCTCGTCGGCGTCGGGCTGAACTGCCGGGTCTCCGTCGAGGCGGGCGTGATGTGGCGCTACGACGATGCGACCAACACCCCCAATCCCCAGACGCCGTACTACCCCATGCCCCTGGTGACGGCCTTCTCGCTGTCGGATTTCTCGGTGGATTGCTCGGGAACGGCGATCACCCTGAAGGTGCAGACCGTGGTCCCGCTGTCGCCCACGCAGTTGCGGGTGACCTTCGAGCCCGGCATCGACCCGGGCACCCTCGCGGACGTGGCGACCCAGTTCACCTTCGGTGACAGCGGGCTGACCGCCTCGGCCTACACCCTCGACGAGAAGACCCTGGTGCTCACCACGACCGCGCAGGAGCCCGGCACGCAGTACACGCTGTCGGTGGACCCGTCGGTGAAGAGCTACACCGGCGTCAGCGTGAGTGGGACGGCCACCTTCAAGGGCTACCGGGTGCCGGCGCTGCTCGTCATCAACGAGGTGAACCCGAACATCACCACGGGCGTCTCCGCGACGAACAACCGCGACCTCATCGAGCTCAAGGCCGTGACGGCAGGGGCCATCGAGGGCATCACGCTCACCGAGGAGGCCACCAGCGTGTCCCGGCTGGCGACCCTGCCGGACGTGACGGTGGCCGCGGGGGACCTCATCGTCATCCACTTCCGTCCGAACTCGGCCGAGCTCGCTGCGGGCAATGACACCCTGTCCAAGGACGAGAAGACGTACGAGACGTTCTACCCGGGGGCGTGGGACGTCGTGACGGGGACCAGCAGCCATCCGACCTTCAATGACCGCCTGCTGCGCCTCGCGAATCCGCAGGGCGACACGCAGGACGTGGTGGCCTTCTCCCACAAGAGCATGACCGCCGCCCGTCCGCCCAACTACCCCGTCGTCCTCCGGGCCGCCCAGGAGGAGGGCCACTGGAGTCCGGTGGACTGCCGCGGTGAGACGGCCACCCCGGTGCCGTGCGCCTACGACAGCGCTCCGCTGACGGCGCTCGACGTCTCGGTGGACTGGGGCGTGGTGGAGGAGAACACCCAGAGCGTGTCCCGCTATCAGGGGGCCGACACCCACTCGATGGTGGACTGGGCCTTCTCGGAGACGTCCAGCTTCGGCGAGGAGAACCCGGCCCGGCCGTAGTCCGGCTGGCGACGCTCCCCTGAAGTAGCGAGGGCCGCGCTCCCGTGCAGGGGGCGCGGCCCTCTTTTTTCATCGGTGCACCCTGTGCGGAGGAGCGAATCCCTCCACCGCGACAGGGGGACGGATGCCGCTACGCGCGTCGCCGGGTGCGAACGGCTCCCACGAGCAGCCCGAACAGGGAGAGCAGCAGCCCAGGCGATGAGCCGCCCGTGCTGGAGCAGCCACCCGAGGAGCCGCTAGAGGACGGCTGCACCGTCACCCCGAGCACCGCCGTGCTGGCGCCGCCGCGGGCGTCCGTCGCGGTGAGCTCGAAGTGCAGCGTCACGGCCTGCTTCACCTCGGGCGCGCGGAACGTCACCTGCGCACCCTCGGACGCGGAGAGGGTGACGGACGGTCCCGCCACCTGCTTCCACCCGAAGGTGAGGGCGTCGCCATCCGGGTCGCTGGACGCGGACGCGTCGAGCGTCACCTGCGCCCCCGACCGAGCGTCACCCACCAGCCGCGGAAGGGCCTGGGGCGCCTTGTTGGCGTGCCGCACCGTCACCGTCGCCGTCATCGGGGCGCTGGACAGCCCGTTCGCGCTGGCGATGGCCTCGAAGCGCAGCACCGTCTCCGCCCGCACCTCGGGGGCGGTGAACGACGGGGTGGCCGTGTCGGCTCCCTGCAGCTCCACCGCGGGGCCCTCCACCTGACGCCACGTCCAGGTGAGGGCATCCCCGTCCGGGTCCACCGCCGTCGCGCTGAGGCTCGCGGTGGCCAGCGGGTCCACCACCTGCTCCGAGCCCGCATCCGCCACGGGCGCCCGGTCGACGTTGCGCACCATCACCGTCACGGTGGCCGTCTTGCTCTGGGCCCTGCCGTCGTTCACCACCAGCGTGAAGGTGAGCTGAGTATCGGCGGCCACCTCGGGCACCTTGAAGCTCGGCGTGGCGCTGGAGCCCGCCTTGAGCGCGACGGCGGGACCGGACGTCTGCGCCCACTTGTAGGAGATGAGCTCCCCGTCCGGGTCGCTCGAGGCGCGGGCGTCCAGCGTCACGGGCTCCGAGGAGAACTCCGCCACCTCCGCCGGCGCGGTCACCACCGCCGTGGGGGCGCGGTTGACGTTGAGGACCCAGGCCCGGACCTGGTGTGCCGCGCTGGTCTCCAGGCCATCGCGCACCACGAGCTGGAACGTCAGGATGGAGTCGTCGGGCACATCCGCCGTGAACGACGGGGTGGCCGTGTCCGCGTTCACCAGGGTGACCGCCGGCCCGCTCACCTGCGTCCAGTGGTAGGTGAGGGGCTGGCCCTCCGGGTCATAGCTGGCGGTGCCGTCCAGCGTGTGGCGCACGAGCTCCAGTGCCCCCGTCTCGGGGTTCCTCACGCGCTCATACACCGGGGCGCTGGGGCTGCCGACGTCGCGCCCGGCGTTGGCCACCGGCCGCTGGTTGCAGGTGGCGCCGTCGCCCTGCTCGTCCACCCGGCCGCTGAAGGGCATGCGCTCCACGTTGGTGAAGCGCACGTCGTCCAGGTCGAAGCCGTACGCGCCCACCGCGGTGTCGGTACCAATGCGGAAGCGGAACTGGACGTTCTTGCCGGCGAACATGTCCGCCAGCCGCAGCTCGGCGGTGGACCACTCCGGGAAGCGCACCGTCTTGCCGTTCTCCTGCGTGACGTTCTGGCCCACCCACGCGTTGCGGTACATCAGCGGGTTGGGCCCCTGCTCGATGTAGCCCGGGGAGCCGTCCGTCGGGTCGATGGAGTAGATGGAGGCCACGCCCATCGCGGCGATGTCGTACCACTGCAGGCCGTCGTGGGTGAACTCGAGGACGGCGCCGTCGTAGTACGGGAAGATGGAGCCGCCGGGGTAGATGTCGGACTCGAACGAGTGGCGGTAGCGGAAGCTGAACGAGAAGGCGCCGGTCTCATTCACCTTCATCCAGGGGGAGATGAGGAAGAGGTCCGCCTGTACTGCCGGGTTGGGCGCGTGCATGTAGCGCCCGCCCTCCGGACCCTGGACCTTCCAGTCCGCCTCGCCGTAGGGGTTGAGCCACGTGGACGAGGTCCATGACGACAGGGCGCCCTCGAAGTCGTCCTCCGCCGCCGCGCCGGGCACTTCGTCGTAGTTCACCCGAGGGTCAAACGTCGTGCTGCTCGCGCTGGCGGGGAGCGAGGGCTCGTCGAAGGTGATGCGCAGGCCGGCGTGTGCGTTCGGCTGCGCGGCGGCCAACCTCACCGGGAGGGTGGCGGTGGCCGTGCCGCCGCGGCCCATCGAGCTGAAGGTCAGGGTGTTGCCCGAGGGGAACTCCAGCGTGGCCGTGCTGCTGGTGGTGGAGACGGTGCCGGAGAAGGCGCCCAGCGAACCGCTGCCCACGTTGCGCACGCTCACGCGCAGCAGGCCCGTCTCGCCCACGTCGAGCACGCCGTCCTTGTCGCAGCCCTCCAGGGCGTCATCGAGCCGCAGGGAGGTGACCTCGATGAAGTTGCCCGCCGCGAAGCTCTCCACCACGCCCACGTGGTCCATGGAGTCACGGTCCGGCGCCTTCGCGCCCATGCCGGCACCGCGCTTGGCGAAGGCCTGGAGGAAGCGCTGGTAGTCGGCCGGGTCGCTCGCGGCGGTGACCGCGAGCAGCGCGTCGCGCGCCTCGAGGAAGGTGGGGGAGACGGGCGTGGCCTTGTACCCGGCGACCAGGTAGTGCTTCATGCGGTCCTGGGCCTCCTGGAAGGGGTGGGCCTGGAGGAGCGACACGTAGCACTCCCAGAGCATGGAGGCCCACACCTCGCCGCTGCTGTGCACGGCGGAGTTGCCGAGGCCCGCCTGACCGTAGGCGAGCGGGTGGCTCGTCGGAAGGGGATTGCCGTTCTCGATGTGCCGGAAGGTCAGCGCGTTGCGGCTCGACGCCAGCGTCGGTGCGGTGGCGTAAGGCGCGCGGCGCACGCCGTAGTAGTAGCCGTCGCCGCCGCCACCGCCCGAAACGTAGCCGCCGACGGCGTAGGCTCCGCGCGCGTAGTCGTCCCCTTCACGCACCACCATCAGCAGCGCGTGCACGTCCGCCCAGCCTTCGCCCATGGAGCGGCCCTGGTTGTTGGTGAGGCCGCTGGCGTTACCGATGAGGCGGTTGCTGATGTAGTGGCCCCACTCGTGGGCGATGATGGTGTTGTCGAGCGTGCCGTCACGGTCCAGGTCCTTGGAGCGGTGCAGGCGCACCTGGACGGTGCTCGCGTTGGCGGCCACCTCCGCCTTCCAGAGGTCCGCCGTCTCCCGGGAGATGGAGGCCACGGGCACCGTGACGCGTGCGTCGTCTCCGCTCATGGAGAGAGGGCCCTCACCGGCATTGGTGTTGGCCACGAGGACCGCGATGGCGCCGGCGTCCTGCGCGTTCAGCGCCTTGGTGACGAAGTCGCAGGCGCCGCGGTCGAGCAGCGCCACGTGGCCGGCGAACGTGCCCGCCTCGAAGGGCGTGCAGCCGAGTGTCCGTCCCGTGGGCGCGAGCACCTGCACCGGACCGTCCAGCGTGTACTCCTGGGCCCCGAAGCGGCTATCCCCGTTCACGTAGGCGCGGGCCAGCGATGCGGGGGCCGTCACCTGGAGGAGGGGCATGCCGTCGAAGACATACATCTGCATGCGGGGCGAGATGCCGTCCGCCGGCGTGGCCATGTTGGCGTTGTTGCGGCCGTTGTAGTCCTGCCCCTCGACGCGCAGCGGGTCACCCTCGATGCCGCCACGGCCGAAGTTCTGCATCTGCGCGTTGCCGGAGGCCTCGTCGAAGCCCGCGTCGTAGTACCAGTCGTGCAGGAAGTTATTGATGAAGAAGAGGTTCACCACCGAGGCCTTCATCTGCTCGATGCTGGAGCCCGGGGCGCGGTGGGGGTCGTAGACGTAGTCGAAGGCGCGCTCACCGGTGATGTCCGCGCGCAGGTCCGCGCCTGGCTGGTAGCCGTCCGGCGCCACCAGGTCCACGTAGGCGTCCACGTTGTTGCCCACGGTCTGCGTGGCGTTGGCGGGCAGCCACGGGTCGTTCCGCGAGAAGGGGCTGTTCTGCAGCTCCACGACGTTGGGCGGAACGTCCAGCGGGGCGTCGTAGCCGTCCAGCTCCTGCCGGGGGAAGGGCGAGCCGGCGGACCCCTGGGGGCCGTCGAACGGGCGGTACGGCGCGGCCGTCTCCGCCCATACAGTGTACCGGTACGTCTGCTCCGCGGCGTGGGCACGCAGGTCATTGCGGAAGAGGACCGCGCCGTCCACGGCCGAGATGACGTAGGAGGTGTAGTCTGAGTCCTTGCTGCTCTTGGGGCCCGCGTTGACCTCCACGTACCAGGCGGGCCGCAGGCCGTCGGGCAGGGTGAAGAAGACCTTCTTCGCGCGCGCGGGAACGACGAGCTGGCCGGGCATCACGGTGCGCACGCCGGGCTCGAAGTCGAACAGCGTGTAGCCGCCGCGGGAGTCCACGGCGATGAATGCGTGCGGCCCCAGCGGGGTGCCGCTCTGGTCCGAGTACGCCGCCGCCACGGCGTCCGCCGCGGAGCGCTGGAAGGCGTTCGCGCCGGTGCGCTGCCGGGCCGCGAGGGTGAGCTCGCTCGGCGCCAGGTAGCCAGTGACGGCCACGGGCGAGAGCGCCTGCGTCATCACCACCTTCACCTCGCTGCGGAACACCTCCACGCCTTCCACCGCCTGGCGGAAGGTCACGATGACGGCGCCCTTGCCCGTCTGGTGTACGGACTGCAACGGCGCGGCGGAGACGTCTTCTCGCTTCAGCCGGTAGAGGTCCGCGACCTGGCCCAGGTAGGCGCGCGCCGCGTCCTCGGGACGGGTGCCAGCGCGGGCCGCGGTCTGCAGGCCCGGGCCGGACTGCATGGACCAGAGGACGGAGGGGACGCCGAGCCGTGTCTCCGTGTGCTCGACTCGCAGGCCGCGGGCATGGGCCTGCTCATCGGCCACGGCGAGTGGCGTGCTGCCAGGCCGCGCGAGGAATGCGTCGAAGTTCGACCGTGGAGCGGCCGAAGCGCTGGTGCCAAGACATGACGCCAGCAGGACATGGGTAAGCCACTGCTTCCTGAGATGCATCGTTCTTCCGGAGAGGAGGGGAGAGACAACGGGGGGCGCGACCCAGACAGGCCGCGCCCCCGACGTTGCGAAGCGGTTGCGGGGTCGCGCCGCCTTCGGGCGCGCCCCTGCGAAAGGGAGGGAGAGGGCGTCAGTCGCGCGGGGGCTGCTCGCGGCGCTTCAGCGAGCGGCGGCGCGTCAGGCCCGCCAGGCCCGCGAGCGCGAAGGGCCAGAGGCCGGCGGCCGAGGTGGACTGGCAGCCGCAGCCGCTGTCCGACTCCGGGTTGGGCTGCGGCTCGGGGGTGCCCGGGCCCGCGTCCGGCGGGGTGGTGCCCGCATCGGGCGTGGTGCCCGCATCGGGCTCGGTGCCCGCGTCGGGCTCGGGGTCGGTGCCCGCGTCGGGCTCGGGGTCGGTGCCCGCATCGGGCTCGGTGCCCGCGTCGGGCTCGGTGCCCGCGTCGGGCTCGGGGTCGGTGCCCGCGTCCGGGGCGTCCGGCGTCCAGAGCGAGGACTGGGCGATGTAGAGGGCGGTGCCCCATTCCACCTGGTCCGTCTCCGGCGGGGCCAGGCCCACGCCGAAGCTGATGTCGCTGTGGCGGTTGATGCTCGGCATGCCGGAGAACACCGGGTTGGAGGGGGTCTCCTGATCCACCCGGGCGTCACCCTTGTCCGAGGGGAGGATGTCGTGCTCGGTGACCACGCGCTTCAAGTTCTCGCCGTCACTCACCCACACCGCGCGGAACCCGTCCGACTTGCGCGTGGCCCGGAAGACCACGTGTCCGCGGTCGTTGATGTCGGGCGGGAATACCTCCACCGTCCCGATGGCTTCGCCGGGCTCGCCCGGCACGTCCATTCCGTTCTGCGCGACCACCTTCAGCTCGTTGCCATCCCACAGGAGGATGGCGGTGCTCTGCCGCCCAGCCGCCTCCAGCAGCGTGGCCTGGATGGCCACCTGGCCCAGGTTGTTGATGGCGGGCTGCACGGCGGCGAAGCGGAAGATGTTGGAGTCCGGGTTGTGCCCGCGCGTGTCCGCGATGACCTGCGACGTCCCATCCGGGTTGAAGATGCGCAGCTCCTGGTACCAGGCGCTGGAGGTGGGCGCTTGCAGGTCCACCGCCGCGGCGATCTGCCCCAGGTCGTTCGCGCCCGGGGAGTAGAGGAACGTGTAGGGGTAGCCCGGGTCGACGTACTTCTCCGCAGCGAGAACCTTCGCGTCGAAGCCACCCGTCGTATTGGGCGTGTACAGCACGTAGGCGTAGCCCGTGCTCAGCGTGACTCGGGCGGCCATCTGCCCCGCCTCGTTCATGACCAGGCTGGACCAACTGGAGGAGCCCAGCGGCGAGCGGACGATCTGCGGCGGCGCGTCTGGTTCGTCCGCGTTCAGCACGTAGATGCCGTTCTTCGACGCGTCATTCGTCCCGGTGACGGCGAAGACCAACTGCCGGTGCGAGTTGAGGCTGACCTCGCCAAGGCGTGCATCCGCTCCCAGGCCGTCAGGGAGCAGGTAGATGCGGCCGCCCTGGCCGTTCTGGCCGTACCAGACGCCCGGACGTCCCTCCCGCGTGATGGCGAGCTGGAAGGCCACCTGCCGGTCCGCGGTGACGGGAATGAAGAAGCTGCCGGCGGAGGTGAGGCTGCCCAATTCGACGTTGTAGGAGCCCTCCTCCGTGTTGACGGCCAGGTTGGTGCGCGCTTGCAACTGGAACGTGTAGTCCGGTAGCTCGGCCGAGGCTGCTCCCGCCAGCAGGAACGCACCCAGCATCACGCCACGCTTCCGGTCGTGAGTGGGGGCGACGGTCCGACGACTGCTCTTCAGCGATGCACCACGAATCATGCGTGCCACCTTTCCAAGGCAGGTAGCCCACCACCATGGAGGGCTGTACTGCCGGTTTCCCGCGCAGGACCCCGTCCCCCCATGGGACCGTCGCTCCGGGCGCGCCGCGCCCGTCACGAGGGCCGCATTCGTCACGGCCTGTTCGCAAAGTTGCTACACACGATTAGCAGGAGCGTCGTTGATTACAAACTGATTCACTCGCAGCGTGCGGCGCGGCAGCGGGCCCGAGGTGTCTGACTCGTGCTGGAACGGGCATTTCAACGGGAATCCGGGCCGATACACGCCACGGAGCGGTGAGAAACCGGAACTGCTGCTCCGACGGATGGCCCGCACTGTTTGTGTGGCGAATGCGCGTTGCAAATGTATCGCCAGTTGCACATGTGGCTGCTTCGAGGTGTCTGGCGCCTGCGCGACGTGTCCCGCCTCCGCCGCATCAGGGGCGGCGCGCTGCGTCGTGTATTCAACGTTCAGGCGTGGTTCTTGATTGAATCGTGGAAGCGTGGACATGGGCGGCTAGCTCTAAAGATCCGCTATGTCTTGAAATGGCATTGGGAGGACGAGAACGTGGCCGTTCTCCAGCGTGGTCGGCTCCTGGGTACGGCGGGCGCACGCACCCCCAAGGCGTACACCGCCCTCGTGGGGCGCAGCGGCTTCAGGCCCCGAGTGCCGAGCAGCAACGGCGCCTCGACTTGCTCCGAGACATCCTCCTGGAACAGGGAGCGACATTCCCATCCGCACCGCGCGCCGCCAGTGGGCCGCATGCTGGCGCTGCGAATCACGCTGCCGGATGCTCCCGAACGCCTCCTCGCCCATGACCAGGTCGCCAAGTCGCGGATGGTGAGCGCAGGCTGAAGGAGCTGCTGGTGAAGGACGCCTCGCGGCTCAAGCGCGGGCGCAACGTTCTGCGCACGGACGTACGGGCGTTGCTGACAACGGACGTATGCGAGCTCGGCAACGCCCCCACCGCCGCTCCCACCGCGGCGGAGGCGAAGAGGCGTCCGGCCCGGCGCACAGCCCGCATGTCATCCTTCAGTGGTCTTTTTTAATCCCGTTGCAACAGTCCGCCTCCTTGCGCTTCGTATGGTTTTCGACTTGTGAAGGGGGTTCGCTAATCTATTGCCCAGGCCGGCATCCCTGCTTTTCGAACGTCCATCTCGCCCGTTGACGGCCAAAGCGCTGCTTCACCTACATCACGTGAATTGGCGTTCACCAGGTCCCGGCGCGTCCGGGCAGAGAAACTCAGACATCGTCTGAGGGGAATCGGAGACACGATATGTCGTTCCCTGTTGTCAAGGCAGCGAACGTGAAGGGAATGGGGTGGAGCGCGGTGCTGCTGGCCGGTCTGGTTGGCTGTGGACAGGAGGCGCGGAAGCCGGCGCCCGAACAGGAAGCCATCGAGGCCGTGAAGGCGCAGGCGCAGCAGCTCCAACCTCCCGCGGGCTGCACCGAAATCACGATGGGGGAACTGGCCAACGGCATCGGGCTGACGCCGACGATGTACTCACCGCAGCCGACGTACCGCGGCAACTTCAACAACTTTGGCGACCCGGCGTTCCCGGACCCGGCGCGCATCCGCCTGGACGTGAACACGGCGCCCGGCGTGTATGACCTGTCCGTGGGTGGAGGCAACACCTTCACCTGTGATCGCTGCGTCTTCGGCTACCAGGATGAGGGCTCGCCCGCGGAGAAGTTCTTCGTCGCCGACGCGGGCACGCTCCTGCTCGCCGTGAAGGTGTCGCCGCAGCAGACCCTTGGCGCGCTGACGAACGTGACGCTGCGTGAGTCGGTGGATGCCCCGCCCCTCAACGCGCCGTACTGGGGCAGCGCGGTGGTTCCGGGCGGCGAGTGCCGGTGGATTCGCTTCGCGACGTGGAACACGGTGCGCCAGGACGGGTGCGACCCTCGCCAGGGCTCGCTGACGGCGAACCTGCCGGACACCACCTGCGTCCCGAATGACTACGTCGCCTCCGACGGCACGCTGGAGCGCGCGCTGGGGACCCAGGTCCAGGGAGAGGCCTGCACGAAGACCGCGGCGGCGAGCGAGTCCGAACTGGCCTCGACGGATTGCGAGCAGGGCTTCGCCTGCACCGACCTGCTGTCGGAGAACGCCCAGTGCCTCAAGACGTGTGACTTCATGGCGCCCAACCCCGGCTGCCCCTCCGGCACCATGTGCGGCGTGTACGGCCTGTGCACCGAGCAGTCCGTCCTCGAGCAGAACGGCTTCACGTTCGACCCCGCGCTGACTGGTGAGATCTGCAGCCTGGAATTCGCGCATTACTGTGGCACCGAGGGCGCGCGTGGTGTGTGTGCCGACCTGAACCGCGACGGCAAGGGCGAGTGCTACCCCTACCACCGCGCCCGCTCCGAGTGTGGCCCGGGCGATGAGCTGGGTTACATGAACTACGCGCTCTCCGGTGGCGGCTTCGACCGCGGCCACGGCTTCTGCTACCACGACGGCCTCTAGCCTTCTCCGCCATTGCCCGGTCCCTCACGTGGGCCGGGCAGTGGTGCCTTCCAGGGCGGCGCCATGAGGGGGAATCTGGCCACACTGTTGCTGGAGGCAGTCGAGCTGGGACGCGGGCTGACTTCCGCGGAGTCACGGCGCCGCGAATGACCCGTGTGCCATCTTGTTGGCCTTGTGCCAATGCATTGGCAAAAAGGACGACAGTCTGGCGGGCACGTGGCAATGGGGACACCACTCACAAGGAGCTAGGCTGAACCATGGCCACTGGTTTTACGACCGAGCGTGTGCTCTCGGTGCAACACTGGTCTGACCGTCTCTTCTCCATCGTCTGCACGCGCGACAGCGGCTTCCGATTCCAGAACGGTCAGTTCGTGATGATGGGCCTCGAGGTCGAAGGTCGCCCGCTCATGCGCGCGTACTCGATGGCGAGCGCGAACTACGACGACACGCTCGAGTTCTACTCCATCAAGCTCCAGGACGGCCCGCTCACCTCGCGATTGCAGAAGGTCGCTCCGGGCGATCAAGTGCTCGTGGGCACGAAGGCGGTGGGCACGCTCACCGTCGCGAACCTCAGGCCGGGTCGTCACCTGTGGATGCTCGCCACCGGCACCGGCCTCGCGCCGTTCCTGAGCATGGTGAAAGACCCCGAGACCTGGGAGCGCTTCGAGCGCGTCACCGTGGTGCACGGCTGTCGCCACGTGAGCGACCTCTCGTACTCGAAGTTCTTCGAAGAGGTACTGCCGAACGACCCGTACCTGGGTGATCTCGTGCGCGAGAGGCTGACGTACTTTCCGACGGTCACGCGTGAGCCGTTCCGCAATCAGGGCCGTATCACCGACCTGCTTCGCGCGAAGCCGCTCTCACCCGAGCACGATCGCGTCGTCATCTGCGGCAGCCACGAGATGATCAAGGAGACCGCGACCATTCTCGAAGGCTTCGGCTTCGAGGAAGGCGACTCACACGAGCGCGGCGACTTCCTCATCGAGAAGGCCTTCGCCAGTCGTTGAGCCCCCGCCACGCCTCATCGAATGACGATGCGGTGCGCCACCTCGCGCCGGAGGGGCACCGGCGGCGGACTCGCGGTTCCACCGCCGGGCACCGGCTTCCCTCACGGTGTCACGGTAGGGAGACCTGGACGGGACCGTGGCCGGACGGCGTGTTCCCGTCTCCGAGCTGGCCGGAAACATCGGAGCCAAAGGCCCACACTGCCTGGTCGTTACGCAGGATGAGTGAATGGCCGCCGCCCGCGAAGACGGACGTGACGCCGGTCAGCCCGGAGACCTGCACGGCGGTATGTCGGTCGGTATTCGTCCCGTCGCCGAGTTGGCGATCTTCGTTCTTGCCCCAGGCCCGGAGGGTGTTGTCGCTCAGCAGGGCCAGCGAATGGTAGCCACCCGCGGCCACGGCGATGGCACCTGTGACTCCGGGCACCTGCACGGGGCTCTCTCGCTGGGTGGTCGTCCCATCACCGAGCTCACCTTTCAGGTTCCACCCCCAGGCCCAGACGGTGCCGTCGTTGCGCAAGGCCACCGAATGGTACATGCCCGCGGCCACGGCGATGACGCCGGTCAGCCCGGGCACCTGCACGGGGAGGGGGCGGCTGACGGTCGTTCCGTCGCCGAGCTCGCCATGGAAGTTGAGTCCCCAGGCCCAGACGGTGCCGTCGGCGCCGAGGGCCAGTGAATGGCCGGTGCCCGCGGCGAGCGCGGTGATGTTGCTCAAGCCAGACACCCGCACCGGGGTCAGGCGATCGGTGGTCGTCCCGTCGCCGAGCTCGCCGCTCCCGTTCATCCCCCAGGCCCAGACGGTGCCGTCGGCGTCCAGGGCCAGCGAGAAGCTGGAGCCCGCGGCAACGGAGATGGCGCCGGTCAACCCGGATACCTGCACAGGGGCGTACTGGGTGGAGGTCGTCCCATCACCGAGCGCGCCGCCGTTGAGCCCCCAGGCCCAGACGGTGCCGTCGGCGCGTGAGGCCAGCGAGTGGGCGTGGCCCCCTGCCACGGCCGTAGCGTCGGTCAACCCCGGCACCTGCACAGGGGCGTGGCGCGTGGCGTTCGTCTCATCGCCGAGCTGGCCGAAGGAGTTGTGCCCCCAGCTCCATAGGGTGCCATTGCCACGAATGGCCAGCGAGTGTGAGACACCACCCGAGACCACGGGGCCCGGGCATCGCGGGGCGGACACCGTGAAGGACTTGGAGGTGGAGAGCCGGGCGTTGTTCGTGACGGTCAGGGTGATGGTGACCTCGGAGCTCCAGAGCACGCAGTGCGGAGCTGTCCACGTCACATCACTCGTCGCGGCGGAGGTCTCCGGACTCCCCAGGGTGCCCGAGCTGGCGTCCCAGGAGAACTGAAGCGGGCACGCCAGGTCATCCCTTCCGGTGACGTGGAAGGTGACCGTCTGCCCGGCCGATACCTGGTGGGCGGACTGCGAGCTTTCGATGAGGGTGGGGACGGTGGGCAGGGGGCCTCCGCCATCAGGATTGCCCGCGTCGGGGTTGCAAGCGTCGGGATGCCCCGCGTCCGGATTGCCGGCGTCGGGGTCGCCCGCGTCGGGGATGCCCGCGTCCGGATTGCCGGCGTCGGGGGCGCCCGCGTCGGGCGTCCCGGAGTCTTGCTGGCCGCAGCCGACGGACGGGTTCGGACAGTCGTTCGTCTTGTCGGGTTCGGAGTCGCCACAGCCGGAGCCAAGGGCCAGCAGTACGGACACCAGCAGGACGTTGACGGGGAGGAAAGGACGCGGAGAGGCCCCCCGGGACGGGAGGATGGAGCCAGGACTTCGGTGCATGTCTGTCTCGGAGCTTGGGTCTAGGAGTACCAACGCACACAACCTACTCGCGAGGCCAGCCTCGTGGCGCGATCGGGTCCCGATAAGTGAGTCCCCCCGCGCACGAAGCGGTGCAATCCGACCAGCCGATGGTGGGGCGCGTGGGCGTGCGCAATGGCAACTACCTGCGCACGTTGGTGACGACAGCGGGGGCTGTGGACGTGGTGGTTCCACGCACGAGGCGCAGTGGCAGCGCGGGGGGAGTGCTGGGCCGCTACACGCGTCGCCCGACGGGAAGGAGGGACTGTTGGCGCCGCCCTCCATGCCCTGTCGGAGGCGTGGTTGCAGCGCTGCACCGTGCATCTCGACATGTCTCTGCTGAAATCAGCCCCCGTCACTTCCGCTGCATGAGGCCGCCAGGGGGGGGCCTCGGGGACGGGCGGTTCCGTGGCCGCTCTCGTCATCGGCAGTATCGACAGCAGGAGCACCCCGCACCTGCGGGGCCACCACATGCAGGCCTCTTGGTGTTGCTGTGGGCGGTGGATGATGGAGGCCGGGCTCGTTACGGACCGGCAGGGTGCTGGGAAGTGGCAGCGGGAGAGCGCAGTGCAGCGGCCTGGCCGGTCTGTGCCCCTGCCCGCTCACGGACGAGTGGAGGACGGCCGCATCGCCTAGCGGATGAAGCACTCGCAGCCGGACGGCACCACGCACCTGCTCTTCACCGGGTTGGAGTTGCTGCGTCGCTTGGCGTCCCTGGTGCCTCCGCCTCGCCTCGGGCAAACCTCACGAGGTTCCACGGTGTCTTCGCTTACCCCGCGAGCGATGTTCCGGACAGGGTAGGGGGATGCAACTCGAATGGCGCGAAGCACACCGGGCCTGCTTGTCTTGCATTCGGGCGGACGGGGCTGCCAAGCCGCACTCATGCGCACGGATACTGGGCACCAGCGTTTCCAGGAGCACAGGACCGGCGATGAATCCCGTGTATGCTCCGACGTTTCCACCACCGTGAGCACAGGGAGGGCTGGCACATGAAGCTGGGCATCAGGGTATTCGGGGGCGTGGCCGTGGGACTGCTGATGATGGCGTGCGGAAGCGTCGCCCCCGAGGTCAAGCCCGAGCCGACGTCGGCGCCGGTGTCTGCGCAGCCGCCTGAGCAGGCTCTGGCACAGCCGTCGGCGTCTGAACAGCCATCGGAGCAGGTTCCGGCACAGCCGCCGGCGAAGCCATGCCCCTACGTCGAGGCTCGGGGGACGTACAACTCGCGGGAGGAGGCCTGTGCGATGTCGCGTCAGCAGGCGCCGCGGTTCTGTGCGGAGCGTGGCGGCGTGAAGTCCATTGGCGATGACTGCATGGCGACGGACGGGCCGCCCTATCAGGGCGCCTACCGTGTCTGCTGCAACGATTGAGCCTCAGCGCCGGGTGGCCGTGACCCAGACGCCAGGCCTGGGCCGCAGGGAGATGGCGGGCGTGGCCTGGATGTCCTGGCGGGCAGAGTTGCTCAGGAGGACGTTCGACTTCGAGGTGTTCGCCTGCGTGAGGTGTGGAGGCATGCTTAAGGGTCTTGGCGTACGTGAAGGGGGCCCCCGGGGTGCGGGCAATTCTGGAGCACCTGGGCATGCCCACGGGATGTGCGAGGTTGGCCCCTCTGCACCCTCCCTCCCCCTCAACAGGGCCCCCATCTCTCTTATGCGTCGGACCGTGCTGCCGGGCTTGCGCGCGCAGTTGGCGACATCCCGGATGGTGACGCCCGAGTACTTCCGCGACGAGCTGCGCTCGTTCAGAGGGGCGGCTTTCAGCTTCGCGCCCACGTTGATGCAGACCACGTTCCTCCGGGCGCAAGCGCGGAGCGAAGACGTCGACCACCTCTACCTGGTCGGGGCGGGGACGCACCTCGGAGCAGGACTGCCCGCGGTGCTGTGCTCCGCCAAGATCGTCGACGCAGTCATTCAGCAAGCCTTCGGCGACGCCTGAGAATGCAATCGTTTTCTTGAAGTGATGGTTGTGTTCGCCCATCGTGAATCCGCTTCGACGTGCCTCGAGGAGGAGACGATGAAGAGAACGATATGGGTGTTGATGGGCATCCTGATCTTCATACCCATCAGGACCGATGCGCAGGTCGCCACACGCTGTGGAGACGATGACAAGCTTCTGCCGGATCAGGTGGTTGGCAGGAATGCATGGGCTCGCAAATGCGGATACATCGACGCCGCGCGCGAATCGATGCTGAACTCCATGAGCTCCTATCAAATCTTCAGCAACGGGTGCTTCAAATATCCTTGCGCGGGCCGCAATTCAAACTGCGCGAACTTCGTCCCGGCTTCGGCGTTCTCTCCCTGTGTCGCTGGCCTCATCAAGATCGGGACCTGCTACGCGGAGGCGCTGACGCTAGCGCGAGCTGAGGCTGGGCAGGCCTGCGGTCCGCCGGACCCTCACGCGCAAGCCGCCGGCGAGACGGCTCAGGGGCCGGGCCTCGTGAAATGGCCTGTTGAGCTGGGCGTCTGCGGGGACTTCATCTGCGGCGTGGGGGAAGACTTCCTCACGTGTCCCGAGGATTGTGGAGTTGCGGAGTACTGCGGGAATGGTTGGTGTGGCCTCTGGGAGAATGAAGCAACGTGTCCGGCGGACTGCCAGTGCGGAGACGGCATCTGCAGCGGCGACGAGAGCGTTGACCGCTGCCCGATGGATTGTGGCTGTCCCGCGCAGTGTGGAAATGGCGTCTGCAACAACAACGAGACCCCCTCTACCTGTCCCGCCGACTGCGGCACCCTCTGCGGAGATGGCGTCTGCAATGGCGGTGAGGACGCCTATACATGCTACCTGGACTGCGGAAGCTTCTGTGGCGATGGCATCTGTGGCTTGGGCGAAGACCGCTGGAGTTGCCCGAGCGATTGTGGGCGGCCTTGCGTTGGGAAGATCTGTCCAGTGCCGGAGATTCCGCTGTAGGCTGAGGACACGTCCCGGCCGGCCCACGGATGCGTTGCGTGGGCCGGCCGGGACACTCGGCCTATAGACCGCTGACGTCCACGTCCTCGCGGATGGACAGACGATAGGCGTCCGCCGCCCACTCATTCTGGAAGCGCACGGACCCCGTCAGGAAGCCTTCCGCGCTCATCACGTTCTCGGTCTTGTTGAGGCTCGCGGGCCGCACGTTCCACACCTGGCCCTTGAAGTTGAAGACGGTAACGCGAGACAGGAAGAGGGTGAGGCCGTTCGAGCCCAGGAGCATGTCTCCCTCCTGGAGGGTATGGGCCTTCACCATGGTGCCGTCGGCGAGGAGCATCGGGTGCTCGGACGTCACTTCGAGGTTGCGGCCGTCCGAGGACTGCAACAGGAAGATGTCCTCCTGCGTGTCTCCCGCCACGAACGAGCGGATGGCCTGGTCCCCGAAGGTCAGCGCGCCGAGCTGCGCGTCCGCGGTAAGCGCCGTCACGTGCGTCGTGCCCGCGGCGTAGGCGTCGGGCACCGGGAGTTGCCGGCCACCGAAGTCCACGCGCTGCGAGGGCGTGAAGCACCCCGCCACGCACGTCCCCAGTCGCGTCAGCCCGGCGATGCAGTTGGCGGATTCGTTGGCGGGGACGTGGAACCTGCACGACGAGCCCGCCGGGACGGCCGGGTACGAGTAGCAGCCGTTGGTGAACACCTGATACTCGGCGTACTCGTTCAGGTAGACCTCTCGCTCGGCGGTGATGAGGCCGCACTTGCGAGCCCACGCGTTGCGCCCGGCTGCCAGTTCCCGCGTGAGGAGCTGGTCGTCCTGGAAGCAGCGGGTTTCGAGCTGTGCGAAGGCGGTGCTGGACAAGGCTGCGGCGGTGACTGCAATCGCAATCAGAAGGTTCTTTTTCATGGTCGGTCCTTTGTTCGGCCTCTGGGAATGATGGGGCGCGGCGCTCACTGCACGCCCACGGCGCTCCAGGCATCGCGCACGGCGTTGACCGTGTCAGTGGGGTAGCGGTCCGCGGCGGCCTGGATGGTCAGGGCTCGGGCCTGGGCCATGGTGGTGTTGGCCGTGAAGTAGAACTGGTTCGCGTAGTAGAAGGTCTGCGCTGCGCGGTTCATCCCCACGCCTGACACGTTGATGGACGTCTTGCTCCGAGGGTGCGTGCCGCCCGTCACGAGCAGCTTGAACGCGAGATTGGGGATGCCGGAGTTCCAGTGCACGCCGCCGTTGTCGGCAGTCCCGACGTAGCGCTCTGGGTAGAAGTCCCGGGAGGAGCCATCCCGGGTGGGGTTGTCCATGTAGCGGAGGGCGTCGCCCGACGTGCCCGGGGTCCAGATGTCCTCGCCAATCTTCCAGACGTCCGCGTCCACGGTGCCGCGCGCCCAGCTCTCGCAGATGGCCGCGGCGATGTCGGACAGGCTCTCGTTGAGGGCGCCGGACTCATTGCGGTACACGAGCCCGGAGTCGTACTGCGTGACCGCGTGCGTGAACTCGTGGGAGACGACGTCCAGATCGCGCCCCAGCTCGCCCGAGTTGAAGTTGTCCCCGTCGCCGAAGACGATCTGCCGGCCATCCCAGAAGGCGTTGACGTAGCGGCTGCCGTAGTGGACGGTGCTGGTGATGGTCGCGCCAGCGTCATCGAAGGAATCCCGCCCGAAGATGGTCGAGTAGCAGCGGTACGTGGTGCCGACGTGGTCGTAGTTGTCGTCGATGTGGCCATCACCGGTGGCGGCGCCGCCCTCCTGGCGTCGCAGCGTACCGGGGAGGTTGCTGCCGTTGCCCGCCGAGTGGATCCGCCGGTTCTGCGCGGCGTGGTACTGCGGATGAACGTCCAGGACGCTCCCCGTTGCGGCGTCCACATAGACGGTGTCGCGCGCGGGGGCGTCGTCACGCTCGCCCTCGCGGACGAGCTCGTAGGCCAGGAAGAGTGAGCCCTGGGCATCCAGGAAGTACACCAACTGGGTGGTTCCCATCGACTTCATGTCAGGCAATCCATTGACGGCCGCCGCCATCGCCGCGTCGGGAGAGACGCGCGAAAGCGAGCTCGGAGCCTGGGCGCCCCTGGCGGAGCCGTTCACCGCGAAGATCTGGCCGGACGTGTCGACGTGGACGATGAGCTCTCCACCCACCACGCGCAGTCCCTCGCGCACCTGGTCATACCTGACGTGAGTCAGCCCCACCTCATCCACGCGAGCGGAGCGGACGCGTAGCTCCTTGGGGCTCAGTCCGAACCGCGAGGCAACGCCTCCGAGCACGGGCTTGAGCGCCTGGTCCGCGGCGAGGGTGAGGTCCTGGCCGCGCAGCCCGGAGAGGGACTGCGGTGCGGAGATGGCCCCGAGCCGTCCCCGGATGATGGCGGAGCCATTGCCCAGCTCCATGTTCGCCTGCCCCATTTCCGACACATCCGCGGAGCCCGGGCTCCCCGCGTCGGGCAACTCACCGCACGCGGAACCGAGGGCAACGAGGCACACTCCCGCCAGACTGCGAGTCCAGTTTGTCGTCACGATGTTCTCCCTTGCTTCAGGTGGGGACTGCTCTGCTACGGCTCGAGGCCAGGACACACGAAGGGCGTGCCGTCCGAGACGGAAGACACCACCTGGCCTGAGTGGGGATGCCGCCCGGACACAACGGGCGGCTGCTGCGCGAGCGGACAACGCTCGTAACCGGTCCTGCTCAGAGGTGCCGCGTCAGTCGCTGGACCTCTTCATACGAAGCGCCCGACTCATGAAGCCCCGCGAGCAGCGCTTCGCGTAGCAGGCTTCGAAGCTTCGGGTTGTCCAGCCGCCCGAAGGCGTCGACCGCGGCCTGCCGGTCGATCTGGGCCAGTTTGAAGAAGAGGTCGTACTTCTCACCCACGAGCCCCTTCTTGGCGACGTCCGACAAGGAAGGGTCGATGGGCGAGGTCGCGAGGGCAAGCATTGCCGCACGGGCCGAGTCGTCCTCCGGTGCGAGCGTGTGGAGCAGATCGATCATGGCCATGCGATCCAGCACTGTCTCCGGACGTTGCTCGGTGAAACGGGTGTCATCAGGAAGCGCGGAGAGGCTGCGGGTGTCGGCGAGCGCGTCCTGTAGCGCCGCGACATTTTCCACCCCGTGATTCGCCAGCTCCTGGATGAAGGCTTCCTCTCGGAAGAAGACGTTGAAGCGGCCCTCCCGATAGCTGCGCGCGGCCTTCTGGATGGCATCCCGGCGCGTCTCCTCGATACCGGTATCGGGCGCAGGTGGTGGCGCCGCCTCACCTGGAAGCGGTCGCGTGAGGGGACGCAGCTCGCGGCCTGGCGGCGCGCTGGTGGGCACCGTGGCCTTGGCGGTGATTCGAGCCGGCTCCCCGGCCAGGGCGCCGCTGGAGGCGCCGGGGCGCGGCGGCATGCCATCATCGGGAGGCGGTGTTCCTGGCCGTCCTCGCATCAGCGCGGTGTAGAGCGCTGCCGCGGAAAGGATGACGAGAGCCACGGCGGGCGCCGCCCATCGGCCAGCAAACGCCTTGCGGTGGGGCTGAGCATTGCTTTGCATGAAGGCTCCTCGGATGGCCTAGAAGATCCAGTGTTGAGGGGGGGCTTCAAGGGGAGACAGGCTGGCATTGGCGTTCCAGCTCACGACCCGGTTCTCAGGGTCGACGCCAATCGATTTGACGTCTTCCTCGAACGGCACGGACACGGTGATGGTGCCCGTCGTGGGGTGCAGACCAAAGTCGATGGGCACGTCCAGCTCCTGGGTGTCGCCCTTCAGCCGGATCACCACCTTCGCCGGGTAGAGCTTCCCAGGTTGCAGGGCGGACTGCGTCACGGTCAGGCTCAGCTCTCCGTTGGCTCGAACTGCATCCGTCTGGAAGGTGGGCCAATCGGCGTCTCCCGTTCCGTAGACCCAGGCCTGGAAGTAGTCGCCCAGGTCTTCTCCGGAGGCCTGCTCCAGCGCGCCTTGCAGCTCTGCCACGCTGCGTGCACGGGGGGGCCCGGACAAGAAGTCCGTGATGGCGCGGACGATGGTCTCCTGACCGCCTGGCAGCAGGTCCTCGAGCTGAACGAAGAAGATCATGGAGCCGGTGCCATACGTCTCTCCCGCGAACGTCAGGAACGGCACCGGATTGTCAGACGTCCCCGGGTAGTACATCGCGGTGCGCGCCAGGCGATCCCAGTGCGCGCGTGTCTTGGCGGCATCCGCAGGCCACTTCGACAGCTCGTAGACGTAGGTGAGGTACTCGGCGATGCCTTCCTTCCAGGAGAAGTCCGTGGCATGCGCCATGGTGATGCGGTTGCCCGCCCACTGATGGATGATCTCATGCATGAGGACGTGACGCGTCATGTTTGCGTACTCCCTGTTGGGGAGGTCGGGCAGGGTGTCACGCAGAATGATGTTGGCGGGGTGTTCCATTCCCAGCCAATGCGTCGGCGCGCCTGCGATGCGCAGCTCCTGGCCATACGGAAGCGGTCCCAGGAGATTCTTGGCCCACCTCAGAAAGTCGGTCATTTCCGGCTTGGAGAGTGACCGGGCGAGCCGCCCACTCTGGGTTTCGAAGAAGATGAGCTTCGTTCCATCGACATTGAGCCACTCGGTGCGGTTCCAACCAGGGTTCGAGGCGATGGCGAAGGCCGAGTAGGTGGGCGCCGGCGTCTGTAAGAGCTCACACCGCGTATGGGTTTGGCTCACCTGCGTCCGTTGTCCCGGGCACAGCGTGAGCTCGCCGCGGGCGTGGGTCACGTCGAGCACGAATCTCGCCTGGCTCGCGGGGGAGTCGTCGCACAACCCGAAACGATCACACTGCTCGACCCAGCCCAGCAGGTACGAGAACACCGTGTTGTCGCGAGCTTGCGTCCGGGTGAAGCCTACCGGTGTGAAGTCGTAGGTTTGCTCCGGGACGAGGAATCGGCCTTCGAGAATGATTTGTCCCGCATAAAGCGAGGGGCCACAGATGCGGAGCGAGCCGCCATCCTGCTCGGCATCGACGGGCGCTGCCCCGTTCCAGCGGAGGTCGCTGATTCCCGTGGGGGCATGCAGGGTGACGCAATCCCCGCCCGGGGGCGCGACGTTGAGATTGAGCTTGGAGTGCGCCTCGCGCGTGCCGAGGTTGAAGGCGTAGTGGTACTCCTGAACGTCCGTTGGAATGTCGCCAGGCAGGACGATGCTGCCCCCTGAATCCTGGATCGGGACGAGGGCGTTCCTATCGCTATCGCAGCCCACCACATTCATGAAGAGCGGGGCTACCACCAGGGTGACACGCAATCCGCGAGTCATGCAGGAAGGGAAGAGCGTCTGAGGCACAGGTGTACTCCAGGAAATGCGCCGGGTGGCGTGCGCCACGCCGGCGCGGAACGCATGCATGCAACCGTCTCGCCGTCAGGCGGCGCTGACGGCGGACAGCATGCGATGAGAAGGGAATGGGTCAGAGTCCGTCGACGTCGAGCGCTTCGCGAACCGTCAACCGGAAGTAGTCATTGGCCCACTCATTCTGGAAACGGACGGAGCCGGTCATCAGCCCCTCCACGTCCAGAACGTTCTCCATCTTGACCTTGCTCTGGGGCTTGACGTTCCAGACCTTGCCCGTGTAGCGGAAGACAGACACCTGGGTCAGATCGACCTTGCGGCCGTCGACCCGGAGCAGGGTGTCGCCCACCTTGAGCGTGTTGGCGCGGACCATGACGCCATCGCCGTTCACCATGGGGTGTTCGGACGTTACCTCCACCTTGTGGCCATCCGCCGTCTGGAGGACGAAGATGTCTTCCACGGTGTCGCCCGCCACATAGGATTGGATGGGCTGCTCGGCGAACTCCGGCCGCAATAGGGTTGCATTCTGGGTGAGGGCCGTAACGGACGTGACGCCCCCTTGGGGTGCATCCTCAATGGGCCAATACCTATCGTCGAACCGAAGCTCTTCGCGGGCGGTATAGCATCCCACCACGCAGGTTCCGAGGAGCGCTGGCGTGAAGGTGAGGCAAGGCGCCGACTCGGTGAGAGGGACGCGGAAGGTACATGCAGTCCCGGTCGGGTGATTGGGGTACATGTGGCAACCATTGGCAAAGATGACGTAGTCGCCAAATGAGTTGTAGCCCGCTTCACGCCGGGTATCGATATAGCCGCACTTTCGCGCCCAGGCGTTGCGGCCCTGGGCGTCGACTGGATTGATGATCTGGTCGTCGTTGAAGCATCGGGTCTCGACTTGCGCGAGAGCGGACGAAGACGCTGATAGGAGAGCGACGAACACCAGATGCGCGAATTTGATTCTCACGTGAGCATCACCCCTTTGTTTAGGTGCCGAAGCACCGGCACATCCTATAATCCCGAACTTCACTGGGAGTAAATAGGAATTGTGCCTGGGAGTGTCCGCTCATGCGCTGGTGTTGTTGTATGTTGTTTGTTTGGAAATTTTCAGAAAAGCCCATCAGGGATGGTACTTAGATCGGCTGTCTTTGTTTGGATGGCCTGGTCCAATGGCTGGCTGGCCGTCGTGCCGCGGGCGGCAACGCTGTGGTGCCTTCTCAGCCCCTCGTCGAGGCGTTGCGCGCGAAGCGAGGTGAGGCGGGGCGCTCACACCCGCCTCACCTGCGCGGGAAGTGCGGGTACACGTCCTCTTCGAGCACCTTGCGCAGCTTGGGGAAGTTCAGGGCCCACTTCACGCCCAGCCGCCACGGGGCGAACAGAATGGGCGGGACACGGGGGCGCAGGGTCTTGGGCCACTCCTTCCTTGACATGCTGCACGTAATGCCCTGCTGCTTCAGCAGCTCGCGGTAGTCATCGCTCGCGTACTGCTCGGATTCAAGCGGTCGTCGCAACGCCGTTTGGTTGAAGTAAGTATAGATAAGAACTGAGAGCCTCGGCAGGTGTTTTCCAGCCAAGCGTCTTGCGTGGCCGGCTGTTGAGGGCAAGGGCGACAGTGGCCAACTCCGCACGAGAGTAGCGGGACAGGTCCGTCCCTTTCGGGAAGTACTGACGGAGCAGTCCGTTGGTGTTCTCGTTCGTGCCTCGCTGCCATGGACTGTGCGGGTCACAGAAGTAGATGGCCAAGCCCGTGTCGGCGCGCAGGAGGGCATGCTGAGCCATCTCGGCCCCTTGGTCCCACGTGAGTGTCCGGCGCATCCGCTCCGGCAACGTTGTGAGCGAGGAGGTGATGGCACCTCGGACCGCTTCGGAACCATGTCCTGCCGTCGCAGTGCGCCGCGGTTTTGTACGTAGAGAGCCTGGTAGATGGCCTCGTGGGAGACCCTCATCGACGCATCCACGGGGAAGTCCACTCGAAGCCTGTTGGCAATCTGCTCTGGACTCCAGGCGGTCGCCCAACGTCGGTCTTTTCGTGGCCCGTGGCGCCGCCCCTTCCATCGCACTTCTGGGCCGGGCACTGCCGTCCCGTCAGTAGCGGTAAGTACTCCGGCCAGTCGCTCCTGCACGTACCTTCGCAGCGCGCCGTTCGCGGCCAGCTTCGCGACCTTTGGGCGTTGTGCACGTCGGTCCGCGTGCCACTGGGCGGTCGTAGCGCGATACTCCAGGGCACCGCCACGAGTTGCCGCATTACGACGCAACTCCCTCGAGATGGTCGAGGGTGAACGACGGAGCCGGCGAGCTATCGCGCGAATCCCAACGTGCTGGGCGTGCAAAATCGCGACTTCTTCTCGCTCGGCAAACGACAGGTACCGCCCCGACAACGGGGCCAGACTTCGTGACGGCATGCCTCCACTCTCTCGGAACCACCTGCATCCCACCACTGGAGATACGCCGGCCACCCTTCCAGCATCTTCGCTCGAAAGTCCGCGGGCGATTGCTTCCCAGAATCATTGTCGGTGCTCACGCCGTCCCACCGGCGGACGCCCAGGCGACGACATAGGCGGGCGTCCAGCACGGTCAGCCCGTCGACTCTTGTTGTTCCCCATCGCAACTCCTCAACGTCGAGTGTTGCGACGACCCGTTGAATCCACCCTGGCTGCCTCGGTCCGAGTGGTGGAGGTCCTGCGCGGGGCGGTTGAGCAGTGCCATGCTCAGTGCGGCCAGCACGAGCTGACGGTCGATGGGGTCGCTCATCGCCCAGCCCACCACCTTGCGGCTGAAGAGGTCCAGCACGACGGCCAGGTACAGCCATCCCTCTGCCGTCCAGACATAGGTGATATCGCCCACCCATTTGCTGTTGGGCTTGTCGGCGAAGAAGTCGCGCGCAAGCACGTTGGGGGCGATGGGGTGCGGATGAGCCGAGTCCGTCGTTTTCACGAAGCGGCGTCGAGGCCGGGCGCGCAGCCGCTTCTGCCGCATCAGACGGGCCACCCGCTTCCTGCTGAGGCGGGAGCCTCGGGCCTTCAACTCCTGGAACACGCGCGGGCTGCCGTAGCGGCGTCGACTCGCCTCGTGGACGGTGGCGACGACCTTCGTCAACGAATCGTCTTTCGCCTCGCGCGCGGACTCCGGCCGGCTGGCCCACGCGTAGTAGCTCGCGTCACTTGCCGACATCGGACACCCTTTCCACCACATCTCGGGTGTCCACGGAGCCGGGGCAGGCTCATCGTTCCTGCCTGGGTCGCCCTGCGCACTAAACTGCTGGGTACGAACTGTCTCACTCACGTTGGCAGAGAGGGGGACGGCTGACGCGTCATCCCATCTCTGCGAGAGCTCGCTGACGTGTCAACGGCGCGCCGTGAGTCGAATGCGCTAGGGATTCCTTTGGTTGAGGCATGGCATGTGGCTTGCTGTTGGCATGTGTCTCATGAGCAAGGAGGGCGCATTGCGCTTCGTGAGTGGAGTGATTGTCGCGGTCAGTCTGTTGGGATGTGGTGGTCCGGAGCTGGAGAGGCAGGACGTCGAAGCGACGGGTCGCATGGACCAGGCGATTGTGGGAGGGGTCGAGGCACGTCCTGGGAGTCATCCGTGGATTGTCAGCCTGCAGCAATACAACGATCACTTCTGCGGTGGTTCTCTCATCAGGGTTGGCAACAAGGAGGAGAGCGATATCGTGGTCACGGCTGCCCATTGCGTCTACGACGGAACATCCGGATTGACTGTCGTCGCTGGGGCTCATGATTTCAATCGCCCGTCGTCCTCGCAGCAGGCTGTCGTCGCGAGAAAGACTGTCTACCATCCAGAGTACAACCCGGATACGACGGCGAACGATGTCGCGGTTGTCGTGCTCGACAAGCCCATCAAGTTCACCTCCACGGTACAGCCTGTGTGTCTCCCGGAGGATTCGTTCTCGGTGAGCGGTGCTTCGTGCGGCAAGAGCAGTGTTGTCATGCGCCCCAACCTGGTCGCGAAGTCCCCGTTGGCTGAAACGTCGCTCAGCCCTGTGGGGCTCTCGTCGGTGGGTGCGGATGTCCCGGATGGTACGATGATGGTGACCGCAGGATGGGGTCTTATCAGGGAGGGGGGATACGATACATCCTCCATCTTGATGCAGGTGTGGGTTCCCACCGTGAACTCTGAGACCCTGAAGACTGCGTACAAGAAAGAAGGCATCACCATCGATCCCAATGTAATGCTCGGGGCTGGGTACATGTCAGGGGGGAAGGATAGCTGCCAGGGGGACAGCGGAGGGCCGTTGGTCGCTCAGGTCGGTGGCCGATACGTGCTCTACGGAATCACGAGCTTCGGCGTGGGCTGCGCGAGGCCGGGCTTCCCTGGTGTCTATGCCCGGGTCTCTGAGTTCCGTTCCTGGATCAATACGCAGGTCAAAGACAACAGCCGCTCGCGGTACTGATGATGCGCTGGGGTTGGGCGGTTTAAGGGGGCGATGAACGCCTTGGCGGAGCGCGCGGGCAGCTTCTCGTGGGTGATGAGCGGATCCGCGAGGAACCGCTCCTTCTCCGGGCCGTCGTGCAGGAACATCTGGCTGTCCAGGTCCTGCGCGGCCTGTCCACCGGCCTGGAGCATCACTCGGGCGGCCC
>NZ_SRLV01000035.1:0-81131 GCF_006518205.1 Myxococcus sp. CA005
GGGATGGGTGTTCCTCCTGGGATGCTCTCTCGGCCATCGGCGCATCCGGGAGCTCCGGTGCCTCCGGGGATGATGGGGGCTCGGCCTCCGTCGTCTCCTGGGCTTCAGGCGGTGGCGGGAACTCAGGCCATGGTGGGCGCGCCGCCTGGGCCGGGTGCGTCGATGCCGCCGGAGGGGGCCGGGGTTCGGCCGCCCTCAGCGACGGGACTGCCTGCGGTGCATAGCGCGCCGGGTGTGGGGACTGCTGGTCCGCAGGTTCCTCCGGGGATGCTGGGCGCAGCGCCGTCGTCCGCGCCCGGAGGGGTGGCTGTTCCACCAGGGATGATGGCGGTACGTCCTCCGTCCGCGACGGGACTGCCCGCGGTTCCTGGGCCACACGGTCGGGTGCCGCCAGGCATGGCGGGCGCACGGCCTCCGTCCATGACGGGTGTACCGGCAGTGCCGGGGCCTCGTGGGCCGGTGCCTCCAGGAATGACGGGCGCACCGCCTCCGGCGACGGGTGCTCCGGTGCCTCCGGGGATGATGGGCGCACGGCCTCCGTCCATGACGGGTGTACCGGTAGTGCCGGGGCCTCATGGGCCGGTGCCTCCAGGAATGACGGGCGCAACGCCTCCGGCGGCGGGTGCTGCGGTGCCTCCGGGGATGATGGGCGCACCGCCTCCGGCGACGGTTGCGGCGGGTGCTCCGGTGCCTCCGGGGATGATGGGCGCACCGCCTCCGGCGACGGTTGCGGCGGGTGCTCCGATGCCTCCGGGGAAGATGGGGCATCGGCCTCCGTCTGCGACGGGACTGCCTGTGGTGTCGGGACCTCCTGGCATGGCGGGTGGCGCGTCCGGACCTGCTGTGCCAGTTCCTCCTGGGATGATGGGGCATCGCCCGCAGTCCGCGACGGGCTTGCCCGCCGTGCCGGGGCCTCATGGGCCGGTGCCGCCGGGAACGATGGGAGCTCGGCCTCCTCCCGCGCCCGGGCCACACGGGCCAGTCCCTCCCGGGATGATGGGAAGTCGTCCGCCGTCCGCGACGGGCCTGCCCGCGGTGCCGGGGCCTCATGGACCGGTGTCACCGGGAATGGTGGGAGCACGCCCCTCGTCGTCGGGCCTGCCTGCGATGCCTGGGCCTCATGGGGGCCCGGTGCCACCGGGAATGATGGGAGCACGGCCTCCGTCCGCGCCCGGATTGCCAGGGGCGCATGGGCCGGTGCCTGCGGGCACGATGGGAGCACGGCCGCCACCTGCGCCGGGCCTGCCTATGCCTCACGGGCCGGTGCCTCCGGGGATGATGGGATCGCGACCGCCGTCGTCGCCGGGACTGCCTGCGGTGCCGGGGGGGCGCGGGGCGAAGCCACCGGGAATGACGGGCGCACCGCCTTCGTCCGTGCACAGGGGGCCTCAGGCTCCTGGGCCTCACGGGACGAAGCCACCGGGAATGACGGGCGCACCGTTTGCGACTGCGCACGGGGGGGCCGATGCCCCCGTGCCTCCCGGGACGAAGCCACCGGGAATGACGGGCGCACCGTTTGCGACTGCGCACGGGGGGGCCGATGCCCCCGTGCCTCCCGGGACGATGCCACCGGGAATGACGGGCGCACCGCCTGCGACTGCGCACGGGGTGCCAGATGCCCCCGTGCCCCCCGGGGCGGTGCCACCGGGAACGATGGCTGCACAGCCTGCGGCTGCTCACGGGGGGCCCGATACCCCCGTGTCTCCCGGGGCGGTGCCACCGGGAATGATGGGCGCACCGCCTCCGTCAGTGCACGGGGGGCCCCATGCCCCCGTGGCTCTCGGAGCATTGCCTCCGGAGATGACTGCTGGGGCTTGGGCCGTCGCCGGGCCGGGGATGCACCGTCCTCACTCGCCTCACGGACAGACGCCTCCGGGCTCATTGCCCGTACCTCCGGCCGCAGGTGGTCCGCCTGTGGCCCTGCAGGGCGCACCCACGCCGGGCATGGCGCGGGGCCCGTCGAGCGGACCGCCCGCGCAGGTGTCGCCGGCGCCGCCTTCAGGCGTGGTCGCTGCGCATCCAGCGGACATGCCGTCGCAGCTCCCCATGGGGATGCCGCCTCCCGGAGCGATGCCGCCTCCCGCGTCACTGGGGGATGCACGGCCCGTGGAAGCGGACATGCCAGTCCCTGGCAATGCCGCTGCGGAAGCTCCAAGGACCGACGAGCCAGTCGAGACTCCTCCAGCGGAAGCACACGCTGCCCCGTCCTCGGCTGCCGCGGATGGAACGGAACCTCCGTTCCATCTCGAGGAAGACCTGGGGGCTTCGGGGCCGAGCGGTGTTCCCTCGGCGCCGGACTTCGATTCAAGCCGGATGCCGGTTCCTCCCGGAATGTCGCCCGCGGTTCATCGCGGGCACGGTGTCTCGCCTGCTCCCTTCGCGACTGAAGGACGAGAGTCCCCCCACGAGCGCGGCGCGGTGCCCCAACTGGTTGACATCCCTGCTGCGCTGCCGGCTCAAGAGCACGTGCCGTCTGCTGTCGACGCGAGTGGGGCTCTCGAGCGGGCGTTGCCCACGGACTCTGACGTGGTGTTCGACGTCGAGGCCGTTGCCGTCACGGCTTCCGACGTGGTGTCGGCGACCCCTGTCGCGACCGAAGATGCGTCGGCGGTGGACGTGGAGGTGCCTCCCGAGACGCCAGACCTCACGGATGCCACGGTCGTGGTTGAGCCGGTCATTGCCACCGACGCCGCAGTTGGGCCGCAGGCAGTTGACGAAGCCGCTGTGGTGACGGCAGAGGGCGCCGGTGCGGAATCGGGTGGCGTCGCAAGCGAAGCCGTTGGAGTGACGGCAGCGGACGTCAGTGTGGAACCGAGTGAGGAGCCGTCGGCCAGCCCCATTCACGACGAACCGAACGCAGTTGTTGAGGCATCGGCAGCAAGCGCGGCTACCGCTGAGTCGGAAGTAGCCCGTGTTGCGAGTCCGGACGTTGAAGCTGTAGCCGCATCCGCTGTGTTGGACGCGGCCAATGTCGCCACCTCAAGCGTTGATGACTTGGCGGCGGGGGCATCTTTCTCCGCACAGGATGTTGCTGGTGATGCGAATGCGGTCTTGGCCGTATCGGCGGCCGGTGCCGCTTGGGCACAGCCGGAGGACTCCGTTGGGCCAGGTGCGAACGTTGATGCATCGGCCGCAAGCTTCGTTACTGCCCATCCGAATGACTCCGGCGTGGCAAGCGCGAGCGTTGATACTCCCGCCGCAACCACCGAGGCCACCTCGACCTCGGATGCACCTGCTGCTGCTGCTGCCGCGCCGGATGTCTCCGGTGGTTCGAGTGGCATTCGTTCGGTTGGCGCCGAGCCGCATGCTGCCGGTGTGAACGATGCGGCACCCGAAGCGTCCGCCCTTGGCGAGTCGTCGGCGGCATTGGGGCCTCATGGCTCCGTGGAAATGGCAGCTGCGGCGCTCGACCGTGAGCACGCTCCGTCGTCCACGAATGTGGAAGGTGCAGCGGTTCCTTTTCCGGGCGTTGACGCACGTCCGGCCGCAGAAGTGGCGTCGACCGTCGAGCTGACGGATGCGTCAGCTCCAGGGCCGGATGCTGGGACCTCACAGCACGCGGCCGCCTCTCCAACTGAGTCGGCGAACGCTGACGCTTTGAGCGCGGCGGGCTCGACGTCGCCCGATGATGTCGCGTCCGCGGAGTCGATTCCCGAACCGGAAGGGACTGAGCAATCTCCCAGTGTGGAAGCGCTGCCGGAGGCCTCGCAGGCCCACTCCGGTCCAGTCCTCACGGGAGAATCCGCGGAGGCGTCGTCGTCGTTGGCTTCCACGACGCCAGCCGAAGCGCAGCGTCCAGCCGAGCCCGTCATCGTGGCCGATGCCGTTGGTCATTCCGCTGCAACCGAAACGCTGGCAGGCACGGAGCCTTCCGAAACCGCAGCGGCGAACTCGGAACTCACGAGCGATTCATCCTCACCGGCCACGCAGGAGTCAGTCGCGGACAGCCCGTCTGCGGAGGCGACGCCGGTTGCCACCGTAGACGCCCCAACCGCCGTAACACCGAGCGATGCGCCTGACGGCTTCGTGGAGGCGGCTGCGGCAACCACAGAGACCGAGCCAACTCCGTCCATCGAGTCCGCTCCCGCCGCCACGCCATCCACGGGCGAACGGGCCGCGCTGCCCTTCGGCGAGGTGACGCAGCCATTCGGCCTCAAGTTGGACTTGGCGGCCATCGCCAGCGAGTCCGACCCGACGGCGGAGGATGCTTCAACTGGCAAGCACGCGGAGACGCCAACGCAGGACACCCCGGCGCCGCGCAAGGCACGCGGCTTCGTCGTCGCGGAGCATGGCGAACTGCTCACCACCCCTGCTGCCCCCGCGGCCAGCCTCGACGCCACGGAGCCCGCCGCGCATGGCGGCGCTCCCTCGCCCTTCGTCGAGACTCCCGAATTCACGACTCCACCCGTCGCTCCCACGCCCCGGGCGCCCATTGAACTGGATGACCTGTCCGGCGCATCCGACGAGCCGATGCAGCTCGCCTCGACGTGGGAGTTCGTGGGCTGGCAGGGCGGCGATGACACGGGCCCCATTGGCCACGTCCCGGAGACGACCTGGGCGGACCGCGGTGTGGACCTCGACGGCCCGGCCATATCGCCCGCGGCGACCGAAGTGCCTCTGGCTTCGGCGTGGGACTTCATCCAGCAGCCCTGGCAGCCCACGGCGGCGGAGCCTTCGGACGTCATCACCACGCTCCTGGCCGCGGCGGCCAGCGGGGCCACGGAAGTGCCCGTGGGTGGCCCTTCCGTGACGGCGGAGCACGTGTTGTCGGCGCTCGATGTCGTGAGTACCCAGGGGACGCTCGGCAGGGTGGTGCTGGCGTACTGCGCGGGCCGCTTCCAGCGCGCCTTCCTCCTGGGCGAAAGCCTCGGCCTCGCGCGGGTGGGGCATGCCTGGGGCCCGGGCAGCGACAGCGCGGCGGTTGCCCAACTCAAGGTCGACCTCGAAGCACCGTCCCTGCTGCACACCGCGATGACGTCCGCGGGTGCCAGCGTCTTCGACGCACCGGCCTGTCCCCAGGACGAGGCCATCTTCGCCGCGCTGGGCGGGGAGGGCGCTTCGCGCCTGGCTGTCATCGCCATCCGGAGCCGGGGCCAGGCGGTGGCGTTCATCGTCGCGGACCACGGCGCGGAGCCCATCGCCGCGCTCGCGCTCGATGAACTCACGCGCATCGCGCAGAAGGCCTCCGAGGCCTTCTCCCGTCTTCCCACCCGGAGCGCCTGAGCGCGAGCCGGAGGAGGGGAGACGCAAGAAGGGCTCCAGAGCCAGGTGCTCCGGAGCCCTCTTCACTTCAAGAACGGCGCGTCGCGCTCAACTGCAGCCGCTGGTCGCGCCGCAGTTGCTGCATTTGTAGCAAGCACCGCTGCGCACCATGATGGCGCCGCAGGTGTGGCACGGCGGCGCGTCCGCCTGATTCAGCCAGGTGGACCGCTTCGAGGTGTTGGCGTCGGACCGCTGCACCGAAGCCGTCCGCGCGGGCAGGGCTTCCCGCTTCGGCTGCACGTCCACCCGGTCCAGCACCGCGTCCTCTTCCTCGCTCGGCAGGAACTTCAACTCCAGCCAGCGGAAGATGTAGTCGGTGATGGACTTGGCGATGGGGATGTCCGGGTTGCCGGTGAAGCCGCTGGGCTCGAAGCGGGTGTGGCTGAGCTTGTCGACCAGCACCTTCAACGGCACGCCGTACTGGAGCGCCAGCGACACGCTGGTGGCGAAGCTGTCCATCAGCCCGCTCACCACCGAGCCTTCCTTCGCCATGACGATGAACAGCTCGCCCGGCAGGCCGTCCTCGTACATGCCCACCGTCAGGTAGCCCTCGTGGCCGCCGATGGAGAACTTGTGCGTGATGGAGCGGCGCTCGTCCGGCAGTCGCCGGCGGACCGCGCGGGGCTCCGGCTGGACGGCGGGGGCGGGCTCGGGGGCCACGGTGGCCTTGGCGGCGCGCGTGTCCTTCACCGTCTCCTTCGACGTGTTCAGCGGCTGCGTCCGCTTGCACCCGTCGCGGTACACGGCGATGGCCTTGAGGCCGCGCTTCCACGCCTCCATGTACGCCTTCTCGATGTCCTCCACCGTCGCGTCCGACGGCATGTTCACCGTCTTGGAGATGGCGCCGGAGAGGAACGGCTGGCAGGCCTCCATCATCTGGATGTGGCCCATCCAGTGGATGCTGCGCTCGCCCTGGGCCGGCTTGAAGGCGCAGTCGAACACCGGGAGGTGCTCGGGCTTCAGGTGCGGCGCGCCCTCGATGGTGTCCTGCTTGTCCAGGTAGCTGATGATGTCCTGGGACTGCGTCTGCGGGTAGCCCAGCTTCTCCAGCGCCAGCGGCACCGTCTGGTTGACGATCTTCAGCATGCCGCCGCCCACCAGCTTCTTGTACTTGATGAGCGCGATGTCCGGCTCGATGCCGGTGGTGTCGCAGTCCATCATGAAGCCAATGGTCCCCGTGGGGGCCAGCACCGTCACCTGGCTGTTGCGGAAGCCGTGCTCCTCACCCAGCGCGAGCGCGCGGTCCCACGCGTCCTTCTGCGCGGCGAACAGGCCCTGGCTCACACCCTCCGGGGCGATGTGGTACGCGGCCTTGCGGTGCTTGCGGATGACGCCCAGCATCGGCTCCGCGTTCTTCGCGTAGCCAGCGAAGGGGCCCTGCTTCTCCGCCAGGCGGGCGCTCATCGCGTAGGCCTCGCCGCACATCAGCGAGGTAATCGCGCCAGCGTAGTTGCGGCCCGCGGGTGAGTCATACGGCAGGCCGGACGCCATCAGCAGCGCGCCCAGGTTGGCGTAGCCCAGGCCCAGCGGCCGGTAGTCGTGGCTGTTCTTCTCGATGCGCTCGGTGGGGTAGCGCGAGTTGCCGACGATGATTTCCTGCGCCATCAGCAGGATGTCGACCGCGTGGCGGAACGCCGTCACGTCGAAGTCGCCATCGATGGTGCGGAAGTGCATCAGGTTCAGGGACGCCAGGTTGCAGGCCGAGTCGTCCAGGAACATGTACTCCGAGCACGGATTGGACGCGTTGATGCGCGCCGTCGTCGAACACGTGTGCCAGCTGTTCACCGTGGTGTCGAACTGCATGCCCGGGTCGCCGCACAGGTGCGCGGCCTCGGAGATCTCCCGGAACAGCTCGCGCGCCTGGTAGGTGTCCAGCGGCTGGCCATCGCGCACCGACCGCGTCGTCCAGGTGGCGTCATCCACCACCGCCTTCATGAACGCGTCGGTGACGCGCACCGAGTTGTTCGAGTTCTGGAAGAACACCGACGAGTACGCCTCGCCGTTGAAGGACGGGTCGTAGCCGGCCTCGATGAGCGCCCAGGCCTTCTTCTCCTCGCTCGACTTGCAGCGGATGAACTCGAGGATGTCCGGGTGCTCGGCGTTGAGGATGACCATCTTCGCCGCGCGACGCGTCTTGCCGCCGCTCTTGATGACACCGGCGAAGGCGTCGAAGCCGCGCATGAACGACACCGGGCCGGAAGCGGTGCCACCGCCCGCCAGCAGCTCCTTGCTGCCGCGGATGGTGGACAGGTTGCTGCCCGTGCCGCTGCCGTACTTGAAGAGCATCCCCTCCGTGCGCGCCAGCGTGAGGATGGAGTCCATGTTGTCCTCCACGCTGTTGATGAAACACGCGGAGCACTGGGGCTGCGCCTCCACGCCAACGTTGAACCATACGGGCGAGTTGAAGGACGCCTTCTGGCGCAGCAGCAGGTGCGTCAGCTCCGCGTGGAAGGCCTCGCGGTCCGCGTCCCGCGTGAAGTAGCCACCTTCCACACCCCACTGGGTGAGAGTGTCCACCACACGCGCCACCAGCTTGCGCACGCTCGTTTCACGCTCCGGCGTGCCCGGCGTGCCGCGGAAGTACTTCGACGCAACGACGTTCGTCGCCAGCATCGACCAGGACTTCGGCACCTCGATGTCCTTCTGCTCGAAGACGGCCTTGCCATCCTCGCCGGTGATGCTGGCGCTGCGGTATTCCCACGCCAACTCATCCGCGGGATCCACGCCCGGTGTCGTGAAGAAGCGCTCCACCGTCAAGCCCGTCGCCGCCACGCGCGCCTTGCGCCCGCCGCGCCGCTCCTTCCCGTTCGCCGTGGACTTCGAGCTCAGCTCTTTATCCATGTCGCCACCCTCCGCGAGTTCACTGTGAGTTCTGATGCAAAATTTGCAAAACGCTAACGTCGCGAGATCCCGATGGATCCGATGGATCAGCCCGACGTGAAACGTGGGTGACATCAGAGCGGATTCGCGACGACGAAGCAGGGGCGCGCCCGGCCCCTCGGCTGTTCTTGGGAGATGCCCGCCAGACTGCCGGACGAGGCCATGGATAGACTCCTGTAGCACCTCCGTCAAAGATTCTATCGATACAGCAAATGGTGTCCGTCAAAATCATACCCACCATGAATTGTGTACAGCGATGAGGTGGGCGTCCGGTGTCTGCCTGCCTGCCCTGCTGCTACTGCGTTCAGCGAGGGAGCCCGATCTAGAGGGCCGCGCCTGCCCTGGCAACACATGCTTTGCAGTGCCTGAATCCAGATGGCGAGCCATGTATTGTCACTTCGAGCCAAGCGAGCGTGATCACTGGGAGACGTTTGCTGTGAGTCTGTGCACGACTCGGGCGGGGGCAACCGTGCTGATCCGCCAGGGGAGGTGGATCAGCCCCGTTGGCGGTCCGTTGGTGAACGCGGCCATCGATTTTGGTCCGGGCGCGCGTTAGGAGGCGGACATGGCTCCTCCCTACCAGCGCCACGTCTTCGTCTGTACCAACCGCCGCCCGGACGGAAATCCCAAGGGGTGTTGCGCCTCCAAGGGAGCGGAGGAGGTCCGCGCCGCCTTCAAGGCGGAGCTCGACAAGCGGGGCCTCAAGGGGGGCATGCGCGCCAACGCGGCGGGATGCCTGGACACGTGCAGCTTCGGTGTCGCCGTCGTCGTCTACCCGGAAGGCACCTGGTATGGCGGCGTCAAGGTGGAGGACGTGAAGGACATCGTCGAGCAGCACCTGATGGAAGGCCGCCCCGTGGAGCGGCTGCTGATGCCCTTCTCCCGCAAGACCGTCACTTCGGGCTAAAGCAAGCTTCTCGGTATTAACCCGAAATAGTCGACGCCTGCCTCTGTCTGCGTGAACCCGCAGACGAGCCGCGTGGAACCCTTGTCGAGAAGCCCGGGGCAGGCCTGCACCGGGCTTGGGCTCGGCATGTGTCCAGCGCGGCGAGGAGCACATGCATGCGTCGCAGTTGGTGGGCCTCTGGCCTGATCGCCACCGCCTTGTCCGTGGCTGGCTGTGATTCCGAAGTGCCGTCGTCTCACGTTCGGGACATGACGGCGTTCCAGGATGCGGCCCTGGCCGCGGAGTGGGCAGCGGGCGTCGCGTACTCCGTGGGAACGCGCGTCACCTATCAAGGGCGCCTCTATGAGTGCCGCCAGCCGCACACGTCCCAGGCGGACTGGACACCGGTGGCGGTGGCCTCGCTGTGGTTGGACCTGGGGCCCGCGGGCGGTGGTGAGCCGGACGCGGGCAGCGGCGGAACGGACGCGGGCACGGGCGGGGACGTCACCGCGCCCACCGTGGGCTTGAGTGCCAGTGCCTCGCGCATCATCGCCGTGGGGCCGCTGAGCCTGACGGCCACGGCGACGGACGACGTGGGCGTGACGCGGGTGGAGATTCTGGAGAACGGTGCCGTCGTCGCCACCGGCTCGCAGTTCAGCCGGGCCTTCAGCGGTTGGGAGCAGAACGGCACGTATGTCTACGCGGTGCGCGCCTATGACGCCGCGGGCAACGTGGGGACCACCACGCTCACCGTCGTCGTGGAGATTCCAGGTGGGCCGCCGCCGGGAGGAAAGCGCATCGTCGGCTACTTCACCGCGTGGGGCATCTACGCGCGCAACTACCACGTGTCCAACGTGCAGCCGTCCAAGCTCACGCACATCAACTACGCGTTCTCCAACATCTCCGGGGATGGACGCTGCATCCTCGGCGACCCGTTCGCGGACATCGACAAGAGCGGCGGCTGGCAGGGTGAGTGGGACCCCGGTCAGTTGCGCGGCAACTTCCGCGCGTTCAAGGAGATGAAGCGGCAGAACCCGCACCTGAAGCTGCTCATCTCCGTGGGCGGCTGGTCCTGGTCCACGCACTTCTCCACCGTGGCGTCCTCGCCTGCTTCGCGCGCGGCCTTCGTGAAGTCCTGCGTGGACCTCTACATCCGTGGCCAGTACCCCGGTGTGGACCCCGTCAACGGCGAGGGCGTGTTCGACGGCATCGACATCGACTGGGAGTACCCGGTCGGCGGCGGCCTGCCAGGCAACAGCAACAGCCCGGCTGACAAGCAGAACTACACGCTGCTGATGCAGGAGTTCCGCAGTCAGCTCAACGCCGTCACCACGCAGACGGGCAAGCCGTACCTGCTCACCATCGCCACGGGCGCGTCGCCGGACCTGCTGGAGAACAAGCAGGAGACGAAGAAGCTGTCCGACGTGCTCGATTGGATCAACGTGATGTCCTACGACTACCACGGGGCCTTCGAGAGCACGGTGAACTTCCACTCGGCGCTCCATCGCGTCACGGGTGACCCGGGCGCGGCCACGGGCTTCTACACGGATGGCTCGGTGTCGAAGATGCTGGCGCTGGGCGTGCCGCCCGCGAAGATTGTCGTCGGCGTGCCCTTCTACGGCCGGGGTTGGGGCAGCGTGCCCAACGTGAACAACGGCCTGTTCCAGAGTGGTGTGCCCACGCGCGGCACCTGGGATGACGGCTCGTCGGGTCTGACGGGTGTGTTCGACTTCAAGGACATCAAGGCCAACTACGAGCGCCCCGGTTCCGGTTACACGAAGTTCTTCCACCCGGAGGCGAAGGAGGCCTACGTCTACAACCCTGCCACGGGCATCTGGATTGGGTATGACGACGTGCAGAGCATCAACGCCAAGGCGGACTACATCCTGAACAAGAACCTGGGCGGCGCGATGTTCTGGGAGTTGAGCGGTGATGACGGCTCGCTGCTCGATGCGCTGGCACGGAAGCTGCGCTGACCCGGGCTGAGCCTTTGACAGGCATTGTAAGCGTGTCGTGAAGCCATACGCCGGGGGACTTCTGTTCCCCGGCGTCATGGCGTTAGGGTTTGCCGCATGTCCTTCGCGGCAGCCGTCCTGCTGGTGGTGCTCTCCAGCTCTTCCGTGGCCGCCGAGCCGTGGACCGCCGTCGTCCGGGTGGCCTCCGACGAGGACACCGCCTTGCTCGTGCGAGTGCGGGGGCAGAGCAGCGATCTGCCCGTGCGTCTCGAGGTCTCGTCCGGAGCGCCGCTCGGAGAATTTCGCGAGGGCCCATGGCTCGCGGCGGAACGGCTGGCCGGGCGCCACCAGGCCCGCGCTGTCCTCTGGTTCGTGCGAGAGGGCAGCGACGTTCGCGTCCAGGTGGCCGAGTTCGACAGCCGGCGTCTGTTCTCCCGGGCCGCGCGGATGGGGCAGTCGCCAGGCTCCCTGGAATGGTCCACGGGGGCGGAGGCGCTGGCGCTGGCTGCTCGCTCCGCACTTCGCGCGGTGGAGGCCGGCGCGCCGCTGGGTGACGTGGTGGAGTTGGCGCTGCCGCGACACACGTCGAACGGCGAGGGGACTGACACCGGGGTGGGGCATCGCATCGATGATGCGGCCTCCAGTGATGGGGCCGCGCTGGGGACGCCCTCGTCCGAGGGCGCCGACGTTGCGCTCGCGGAGGCAGTGGGCTCGGCTTCCGCGCGGGAAGGCGTGACGTCACCTCGCGAGGGCCCGAGGCTGGCTTCGGCCGAGGAGTACCCAGCGCGCCAGATGTGGCTCACGTTGGGGGGCCATGCCGCGCTGGATGGGTACACGCGCACGGGCCACCAGGGGGTGATGGTGGGCGTGGGATTGCAGCCGGGCCGGTGGCGGCTGCGAGCGCAAGTCCTGGCCAGTGTGCCGACCCGGCTTCGTGATGCCCGGACGGAGTTGACGCTGGGGCAGCATGCGGCGTCGGTGTGGGCGGGGCTGCCCTGGGCGGCGTCGGAGCGATTGGATGTGGAGGCCGGGCTCGGCGCGGGCGCGGTGGTCTTCACTCGCCGGACGCAAGCGCTGACGGAGGAGGTGGAGGCTGCACCTCCGGGCACGATGTTGGCCCTGCTCATGGGCCCCGAGCTCCGCGCCCGCTGGCGGATGGGGGCGCGTGTCGGCCTGGAGGCGAGCATGGCCGCGGAGGTCCTCCTGGGACGGCCCGAGCTTCGCTACGCCATCGACGGAAACTTCGTGTCACGCGGTGCGGGTTGGGCCGTCCGCCCCCGGCTGGGGTTGGCGATGGTGGTTTTTCTTTGAGCGCCGATGACCCGATTGGCCCGGTGCCGTCCTCCATGGCGGCAATGAGGAGCTCGGGCTCACACGCAGCGGACCCACGTCGTGCGGCGGAAGACCCTCGCATCCAGGCCGCCATCCAGGGCGAGCGAGAGGCAACCGGCGCTTTGCTGATGGAGCTGCTCCCCCGGGTTCGCAATCTCGTGCGCTACCTGGTGCGCGGGGATGTGGACGTGGAGGACATCGCCCAGGAGGCACTCATCGCCCTGGTGCGGGGGCTGCCGTCGTATCGCGCTGAAGGCCGCTTCCAATCCTGGGCGGATCGGGTGGTGGCGCGGACGACGTTCGCATGGCTGAAGCGCTCCCGAGGCCGGGATGCCCAGCACGCGGATGCGCCGGTGGAGCTGGTCGCGGTTCCCTCTGAGGATGCCCTGCCGGACGAGTATGTTCATCGCCGTCACATGGTGACACTCCTGGATCGGCTTTCGAATGAGCAGCGGCATGCACTGGTGTTGCATCACGTGCTGGAGTTGAGCGTGCCGGAGATTTCAACGGAGCTGGGCATTCCCTTCGAGACGGTGCGCAGCCGGCTCCGCTTGGGGCGGACGGCGCTGCGCTCGCTGGCGACCGCGGAGGGAGACGGAGGGGAGGAGCGGGGATGAGTGACTTCAGGGAAGAGAGGGATGACGCCCTGAATGCGCTGGTCCTGCCGTTGGACGAAGGCGTGGGGCCGGCCCGACGCATCTCCCGGGAACGGTCGGCGCGGATGGTGCTGACCGCGCTGGAGGCAGGCGCGTTGGTGACGCCGCCCGCGCCCCGGCCACTCGGCAAGCGGCCCCCCGTGTGGTTGATGGCGGGAGCGCTCCTCGTCGCGGGCGCCGCCGCGGCAGCGGTCTGGAACTTCACACGCTCGAGCCGGGCGTCGACGTCGCAGGTGGAATCGGCTGCGCTCATGGGGCCCCCGCGGTTGGGCACGGAGTCACGACGGATCGGCAGCGGAGTGGTTGACGCGGCCCCCTCGCGGTTGGATGCCGTGTCAGACGAGGCTTCGCCCGAAACGCCGGTGGTCCCTGCCGCGTCCATCGCTGAAGCCGAGCCGGCGCGTCCGCGCGCGCCACTGGCTTCCGTGAAGTCGGCTGCTCCGGAAGACCTCTTGCTCAAGGCCAATGCGCTCCGTTCCGAGGGGCGGTGGAAGGAGGCCGAGGCGCTCTACCTACGCGTCATTCGCGCCGAGCCATCATCGCTCGCGTCATACGTCGCGCGCGTCGCCTCGGGCTCGCTTCGGCTGGAGCACCTGGGGGACGCGCGAGGCGCCCTGCGCCAGTTCAAGGCGGCGCTTCGGGTCCAGCCGCGCGGTGTGCTCGACCAGGAAGCGCAGCACGGCATCGCCGAAGCGCACCGTGTTCTCGGTGACCGAGACGCGGAGCGCAGCGCGCTGGAATCGTTCCTCTCCACCCATCCCGATTCGCCGCTCGTGCCGTCGGCTCGCGCGCGCGTTCGGGAACTCACCGCGCCATGAACAGGCGATGGACGTTGGCGGTGCTACTGGCGGCGTCGATGGGAAGCTGCACCCGTGGGGACCTGGTGGCCACCGTCCAGTCGCCGGACGCAGGACACGTGGGCTCCTCGGTGGATGCCGGTGGGCCCGATGGCGGCGAGCCGCCTGCCGATTGGGAGGCGTACTGTGCGGGGCGCGGGCCTCCCATCGTCGTCGGGGATGCCGATACCGATTCGCAGGTGTGCAGTGGACGTCTGGCGGAGCGAACCTTCCGTCATGCGCTGTGCACCTGCGAGGGGCTCGCCCTGGGTGCGTCTTTCGAAACGGATGCCTTTCACGGCACCTCGGAGAGGTATCAGCCAGGAGGCGCGGGGGGCGATGTCGGGGTGAATGGCGCGCTGTCGGCCAATGACGCGGTGGCGGTGGGAGGCTCGCTGAGGATTGGCGGTGCGGGAGGCGCCCAGCTCGGGCAGACGTTCCGCGTGGGTGAGGCATTGCACTGCGGTGGTCCGCTTACCGGCAACCCAGTCTCGGCCACCGTAGTGGGAGACGCCCGCGTACGCGGTGATGTCGCGTTGCCCGCCTTCAGCGTCGGTGGCGTGCTCATGGTTCCAGCGGGCCACGTACTGGGGCCGGTGGACGCGGCTGAGGTCCGTCGCGAGCCCGTGGACCCCGTCATCCCCTGTGCGTGTGATGCGGCGTCCCAGGTGGATGTCTCCGGGCTCATCGCCCGGCACGTGCTCGACAATGACAACGTGGCCATCGGCCTCGACGCCACGGCGATGGAGGACATCGAAGGCGAACGCGCGCTGGAGCTGCCGTGTGGCCGCTTCCACCTGACGCGCATCACCGGCACCGGCCGCGCCACACTCACGATTCGCGCGCGTACGGCGCTCTTCGTCGAGGACGTCGTCGACCTGGGCGAAGGACTGTCGGTGGACGTTCAGGCACCTGGAGAGCTGGACCTGTTCCTCGGGGGCTCTGTCGCGGTGGCGGGACCGCTCACGTTGGGGTCCACCGCCACGCCTTCTCGCGTGCGAGTGTACGCCGCGGGCTCGAACGTGCTGGCGCTGTCCGCGGGCAGCTTCCTCGCGGGCAATCTCTATGCGCCCCGCGCCGTACTCAGCCTGAGCGGGGGCGCCGAGGTCTTCGGTTCTGTGTTCGTCCGTCAAGTCGAGGCTTCGGGGCCGCTCCGACTGCACTACGACGCGGACATTCGCGATGCGGGCGCCGAGTGCATGGGCGATTGAGGTGCACGCCACCGGCCCTGCGTATCCGTGTCAGGCCGCCATCGTTTGTTCGAAGGCCCGGAGTCCCGCGTCACGCGCGCAGGGGCGGCGGCTCGATGCTCCTGTTCACCGCCTTATCCGGACTGCACCCCACGGGTGGCTGGTGACGTGTGTGTAGGTCTCCAGCTTTGCGCCGTTGTTCGCGAAGGGGAGGCTGCACATGAAGTGGGAAGTGAAGGCCGGCATTGCCGGGCTGTTGTTCGGGTCCATGCTGGTCGGCTGCGGGGTGGCGCCGGAACAAGGAGAACTGGGTGGCTTGGAGGACGTGACGGCGGAGTCGTCAGCGAGCGCCGAGACCGGGCTCGATGCACATCGTGGCTACTCCACGCCAGTCGCAGTGGCTCGATATGGGCACGCGGTCGCGTACGGCGACGGCAAGTACTTCGCGGTCTGGGCCGACGTGCGGACCGGCGGCATCTACGGCACGCGGGTGAAGCCAGACGGCACCGTGCTCGACCCGCGGGGCATCCGCATCAACTTCGGCGAAGAGATTGGGCGTCGACCGGCCATCGCCTTCAACGGGACGCACTTCTTCGTGGTTTGGGACACCATCAACGGAGTGGATGGTGTGCGCGTGAAGCCGGACGGTACCGTGGTGGGGCCGATGTTTTTAGCAGTCCAGTCGGACGAAGTCTTCGATCCAGCGCGAGTCGCCTGTTCCCCGAAAATCTGCCTGGTGACGTACACCGTCGCCGGTGACGACTCCTCGACCATCTACTTCACCCGGGTGTCCAAGGACGGCGTCATCCTCTCGACGGACGACCACACGCTCAACGCCTCCAACACCTTCGCGGATGACGCGTCGTCGACTTGGAACAACAGCAAGAAGGAGTTCCTGGTCGTCTGGTCCGTCGAGCAGGGTGGTGGCCCGGAGAACGCCGATATCTACGGCAACAGGGTGAAGGAGGACGGCACCATCCTCGATGGCGACGGCTTCCCCATCTCCACGGAGGAGGGCGCCCAGACGACACCTGACGTGGTGTGGACGGGCAAGAGCTACCAGGTGGTCTGGACCGATGACCGGAATGGGAACCCAGACATCTACGGTGCGCGTGTGAGCAAGACAGGCACGGTGAAGGATCCGGACGGCATCCCCATCTCCACCGCCGCGGGCGCGCAGACCGCCCCGCGCATCGCCCACCACAATAGCAAGTCCCTGGTCGTCTGGGATGACACTCGCTACGGCCCGCACAGCATCTGGGGCGCGCGATGGGGCGAGGACGGAGACGTTTGGGACGGTTCCGGCTTCCCCATCTCCAGCGCGGGTCTGGCCCAGCAGTACCTGCCGGACGTCGCCTTCGGGGCCGACAAGTTCTTCACCATCTACGCCGCCCAGGAGACCTATTCACCCGGTGATCCGCACTACATCGTGGGGACGCGCGTGACGCATCAGGCGCAGGTGAAGGACGTGCCCGCCGTGCCGCTCACGCGCCGACGCTGAGCCGTTGCTGGAGGGGGCCTCGCCGCGTTCGAGGCGGCGTTCCCCAGAAGCAAGGGCCAGTGCATGCACGCCGGCCCGGGCCCTGCGCTCGGGCTCAGTGGTTCAGGCCGAGCTCGTGGTTCTCCAACGACGTCAGCCGGGCGGAGTCGTACACGCTGCGGAGGGCGGGGAGGTGGCTCGATGCGCCTGTCCTCCACCTTATCCGGCCTGCGCCCCACGGGTGGCTGGTGAGGCGCGCGGAGCCCCCCACTCTTTCGCCGTTGTTCGCGAAGGGGAGGCTGCACATGAAGCGGGAAGTGAAGGCCGGCATTGCCGGGCTGGTGTTCGGGTCCATGCTGGTCGGCTGCGGGGTGGCGCCGGAACAGGAAGCGCAGAACGAAGTGGAGGAGATGACGGCGGAGGCGACATCGAGCGCCGAGGCCGGGCTCGATGAACACCGTGGCTCCTCGATGCCCGCCGCGGTGGCGCGTTTCGGCCCCGCGGTCGCGTACGGTGACGGCAAGTTCTTCGCCGTCTGGACCGATGTGCGGACCGGCGGCATCTACGGCACCCGGGTGAAGCCGGACGGCACCGTGCTCGACCCGGGGGGCATCCGCATCAACATCAGTGACGAGAATGGGGAGCGGCCCGCCATCGCCTTCAACGGGAAGTACTTCTTCGTCGTCTGGGAGAGCCGCGATGGTGTCGACGGGGTGCGGGTGAAGCCGGACGGCACCGTGGTGGGGCCGGTGTTCCGCGCCATCCAGACGGACGAGTCCTTCGGCCCGGTGCGTGTGGCCTGCTCTCCGAAGATCTGCCTGGTGACGTACACCATTTCCGGTGACGAAGAGACGGTCATCTTCTTCACGCGGGTGACGAAGGATGGCGTCGTCCTCTCGACGGACGACCGCACGCTCAGCGCCGTCCCCAACTTCGCGAATGACGCGTCATCGACCTGGAACAACAAAACGAAGGAGTTCCTGGTCGTCTGGTCCGACGAGCACGGCCAAGGCCCGGAGAACGCGGACATCTACGGCAACAGGGTGAAGGAGAACGGCACCATCCTCGACGGCACCGGCTTCCCCATCTCTCAGGCGGAGGGCGCCCAGACGACGCCTGACGTGGAGTGGACGGGCAAGAACTACCAGGTGGTCTGGTCCGATGACCGGAATGGGAACCCGGACATCTTCGGCGCGCGCGTGGGCAAGACGGGCACGGTGAAGGACCCCGAAGGCATCCCCATCTCCACCGCCGCGGGCGCGCAGACCGAACCGCGCATCGCCCACCACAATGACAAGTCCCTGGTCGTCTGGGACGACACGCGCAACGGTCCGCACGCCGTGTGGGGTGCGCGGTGGGGCGAGAACGGGGACGTGTGGGACCCCTCGGGCTTCCCTATTTCCAGCGGGTTCCTGCCACAGGAGTACCTGCCGGACGTCGCCTTCGGGGCTGACAAGTTCTTCACCGTCTACGCCGCCCAGGCCGTCTACGACCCCTCCGAGCCGCACTTCATCCTGGGCACGCGGGTGACGCACCAGGCGCAGGTGAAGGACGTGCCTGCCTTGCCGCTCACGCGCCAGCGCTGAGCCGTTGAGGGAGAGGGCATCGCCGCGTGCGAGGCGGCGTTCCCCAGCGGCCCGGGCCGGCGCATGCACGCCGGCCCGGGCCTTGCGCGTGGGCTCAGTGGTTCAGGTCGAGCTCGCGGTTCTCCAACGACGCCAGCCGGGCGGAGTTGTACACGCTGTGGAGGGCGGGGTTGGAGATGCGCTCCCCGAAGCGCATTGGGTCGATGGCAGGGGCGGCGGCTCGATGCGCCTGTCCACCGTCTTATTCGGACTGCGCCCCACGGGTGGCTGGTGACGTGCGTGTAGGTCCCCAGCTTTGCGCCGTTGTTCGCGAAGGGGAGGCTGCACATGAAGCGGGAAGTGAAGGCCGGCATTGCCGGGCTGTTGTTCGGGTCCATGCTGGTCGGCTGCGGGGTGGCGCCGGAACAAGAAGAACTGGGCGGCTTGGAGGACGCGACGGCGGAGTCGGAGGCTGAGGCGCCAATGAGCGCCGAGACCGGGCTCGAGAAAAGCGGGGGTTACGCCCAGCCCGCCCCGCTGGCGCGCTTCTGGCCAGCGGTTGCGTACGGCGGGGGCAAATTCCTCGCGGTCTGGACCGACGTGCGGACCGGCGGCATCTACGGCACTCGGGTGAAGCCAGACGGCACCGTGCTCGACCCTGCGGACATTCGCATCAACATTGGAGACGTCGAAGGATTCCGGCCCGGCATCGGTTTCAACGGGACGCACTTCTTCGTCGTCTGGGAGAGCGTGGATGGTATCGACGCCGTGCGCGTGAAGCCGGACGGCACCGTGGTGGGCCCGGTATTCAACGTCAAACAATCGGGTGAAACCGTCGGCCCGGCGCGAGTCGCCTGCTCCCCGAAAATCTGCCTGGTGACGTACACCGTCTCCGGTGACTTCTCGAACATCTTCTTCACGCGGGTGACGAAGGATGGCGTCGTCCTTGATACGGGCGACGAGTCCCTCAGCGCCTCCGACACCTTCGCGAATGACGCGTCGCCGACCTGGAACAACAAAACGAAGGAGTTCCTGGTCGTCTGGTCCGACGAGCACGGCCAAGGCCCGGAGAATGCGGACATCTACGGCAACAGGGTGAAGGAGGACGGCACCATCCTCGACGGCGACGGCTTCCCCATCTCCCAGGCCGAGGGCGCCCAGACGACGCCTGACGTGGAGTGGACGCACAAGAATTACCAGGTGGTCTGGACCGATGACCGGAATGGGAACGCGGACATCTTCGGCGCGCGCGTGAGCAAGACAGGCATGGTGAAGGACCCCGAAGGCATCCCCATCTCCACCGCAGAGGGCGCGCAGGCCGAGCCGCGCATCGCCCACCACAACGACAAGTCCCTGGTCGTCTGGGACGACAGGCGTGACGGTCCGCATGCCGTGTGGGGTGCGCGGTGGGGCGAGAACGGGGACGTGTGGGACCCCTCGGGTTTCCCTATCTCCACCGGGGACCAACCACAGGAGTACCTGCCGGATGTCGCCTACGGGGGCGGCAAGTTCTTCGTTGTCTACTCGGGCCAGGAGACGTTCGATCCCCTCGAACCGCACTTCATCCTGGGCACGCGGGTGACGCACCAGGCGCACGTGAAGGACGTGCCCGCCCTGCCGCTCACGCGCCAGCACTGAGTCGTTGAAGGAGAGGGCCTCGCCGCGCGTGCGAGACGGTGTTCCCCAGAGGCCCGGGCCGGCGCATGCACGCCGGCCCGAGCCCTGCGCTCGGGCTCAGTGGTTCAGGCCGAGCTCGCGATTCTCCAGCGACGTCAGCCGGGCGGAGTCGTACACGCTGCGGAGGGCAGGGTTGGAGATGGCCTCCCCGAAGAGCTGGTGGAACGGAATGGCATCCTGCGGATCATCTGGCTTCTTCTTGAGCGCCTCCGTCACCCAGTTCTGGATCTGGTCGATGGTGAGGTTCTGCAACTGGCCCAGCCCCGGGATGCTCGAGGTGGGGAGCAAATCCTTGAGCTTGAAGATCAGCCCCGCCATTCCCTCGGCGGCCTCGTTGCGCTTGTTCAGCTCCTCGACGGAGAGGAGGAAGCCTCCCTCGATGGCGCCAACGAGGCTGCCCATGGACCGTGCCAGGCGCTGCGCATCCTGCGACGGCGGATTGGCGTGCGCCTCCGCCTCCAACTGCGCCTGCATGTCACCCAGCTTCGAGGTGATGAACGAGTGGAACGCCTCCTGTCCCTCGAAGGAAGGCTCGGTGAAGAGCGTCCGGGTGAAGAACTCGGACAGCTTGCCCGCGCCCGCGCTTCCAATGGAGCCCGAGGCGTCGCTCGCCGCGGCGAGAATCGCGTTCGCGTGCTGCGTGAAGAAGCGCGCCGCCGCCGCGCGGGATTCGGGGTTGTCTCCCAGGTGCCCGATGCTGTCCATGAACAGCTTGATGGACTCCGGCGTGGCGGGCTGGATTGCGCTGGCCGCGTCCAGCAGCTTTCCAAGCGCCTCCGTGCCGCCGCCGATGATGGGGTCGTTGATGTTCTTGAGGACGTGGCCCAGGGCGTCCGGGTTGTTCTTCAGGAACTCCTGGAGCTTGTCCGGCGGCAGGCCCGCCAGCGCCGTGGCGATGGCCACGGCGCGCGCCGGGTCGGCCGGGTTGCTGGCCGTCATGATTTCCAGCTCGCGCTGCGCGTAGGCGGTGATGAGCTCCGGGTTGCCCGTGCCGGCGATGATTTTCGCCAGCGTCTCGTGCGTCTCACCGCCCCAGGAGCCCGCGCCATGGGAACCGACGGCCGCCGTCAGTTCGTCGAGCGTGACGGCGCCCGACCGGTAGGCCGCGTCGAGGGCGGCGGAGAGCACCGGCAAATCCTCTTCGCTGGCCTTGTCGAGCAGTTGTCCCGCATCGGTCCCGTATTGGAAGAAGCGATCCATGAAGGCCGCTTGCTGCGCCGGGTCGGGATGGTCCTTCAGCCAGTTCGTGAGATACGACGGGTCCTGCCGGTTGGTGGCGTCCACCTGCGCCTGCTCCGCAGATGCCTGCTGCTCGGGCGTCAGCGCCGGGGCCACTACCGCGTTCGTGTTGAGGGCCGCCACGGTGTTTCCGAAGGCAACCTGCGCGCGCCCACGCGGAGCAGCACCTTGGAAGGCATCCGCGTTGCGCTGCGTCTGGTATTTGACTGAGGACGTCGTCGCCGTGGGCGTACGGGCCTGGGTCGGCTCCGCGTCCTTCTGGAGATTCGAGCCGAGCTTCGAGGGAGCGCGCCGGTCGATTCGGGGGGACATACACACACCTTTCTCGGGAACGACATGAATGTCGGAGGCACCGGGATTGTCGGCCATGACGCGAACATGTTGCGTCAGGCGTTGTGACATCCCGGTGCCTTCACTCCGAAACTGGATGTGTCGCGTCACCCGGTGGGCTTCAGGGAATGCGCTCCCACGCGTCCTGCCAGTTCAAGCCCGTGCCCGGCGCGTAATGCAGCGCGGAGCCCTTGCACCAGCCAGAGTAGGGGAAGGGCTTGCAGCGATAGCGCAGTCCGTCGGTGCCCCGCACAACGGTGCCCTCTGCATAGTCCTCAATCCCAGACGGGTAGACAGGCTCGCCACCGCCACCGGGCGGCGGCTTCATGATGTCGACCTGGAAGGTGTAGCCCGTCTCTCGCGCGTAGACGCGGTTGCCCAGCGCGTCCTGCACGGGATTCACGCGGCCCGCTGCGTCGAGCACGCCCACCTGTACGCGGCTGGACGCGCCGTTCACCCGCTGTGCCAGCGCATGAATCCACTGGGCCGCCGGCGTGGCCGTGGTCAGGGGATGCACATGGGATTCGGTGTCAGCGCCCTGCGCGTCGAAAACGCGCAGCGTCACCGAGCTCCCCGCGGGCAGGTCTTCACGCGCCTGTACCTGGCCCAGCTCCTTCCACGACGAGGGCGGCGGCGGGGTGTTGCTGAACTTCACGTCGGTGCAGGCGTAGAAGGCCTCCGGGCTGTCCGAGCGCTGCCAGATGCCGTAGATGACATGCGCGCCCGTCTTCCCTTGAGGGAAGGGGCAGTTGAGCCGGTAGCGGTTGTTCTGGGCGGAGACGTGGGTGATGGAGCAGAAGGGATTTGCTTCCAGGTCCGACCACTTGAGCGGGAGCGCCGGGTTGTAGCCCTCACGCGTGACGTAGAGGCGGAAGTAGCCGGTGGCGTGCACGGCGGTCGCGTGGAAGACGAACTCGAAGCGACCCTGGGTGTCCGGCGTGATGAGCGTGGAGGGCCAGTCCGTGCGTGCGAGGTCCAGGCCCCGGTGACTTTCATTCGCGGCGCTGCAGAGCTTTCCGTCTGGAATGATGTCGCGGTGCCTGTCGTTGGCGTTGCCCTGCCGCACGCCATTCCAGTCGTAGAGCGCTTGCGTGCCACCAGCCTGGATGAGCGCCTTGCACGCGTCGGACTTCGGCGTCTCTGGCCCTTCCTTGAAGCAACTGTAGACGCGGCTGAGAGGTACTTCCATGGAGCCGTGCGCCAGGGCCACGCTGGCGCACAACATGGACACGACGGCGAGCGACGCGCCGAGACACCGCTGCACTGCTGAGGTCATCCCTTCCTCCTGTGGTGCGAGGAGGGAGGGCGCGGCCCCCGAAATCGGGTCAACGGCCTAGAAGGCCTTCCACGCCATCAGGAGCTTGGAGGCGACTTCAGAGGTGATGAGCGGCAACACGCCGCCACCGCCGACGATGTTGACGATTTCCGACATGGACCCGCGGCACACACCGCCCCACGCGGGCTGCCGCGCCAGGCCCACGGAGGCATAGGCGGAGTAGTCCACGAAGAAGGACGTGGGCAGCACGGTGCCGTTGGGCTCGCAGAGCAGGTGCTCCTCGGGCGGCGAGTCCACCACCTCCTGCACCACGAAGCCTCCGCCGGCCGTGTCCGCCGCCGTGCGCGCGCACAGCTCCGCCCACGTCATCGGCGCGCCATAGGCCACCTGCACCCGCTCCGTGTAGGGGACGGTGCCCGCGGAGCGGCCCAGGAAGACGGCTCGGCCGCCATAGTCCCAGGCCCGCTTCAGCACGAAGCGCGCCGGCGTCGCGGCGACCAGGGCCACCAGGTCCTCCACGCGTTCACCGTCGGGGCCCTGCGTCGGGCCGGGCTGGAACGTTCGCGTCCACGGCACGGACGCGCGCACCGCCTCCAACTCGTCGCCGGTGAGTCGCGCGGCTTCGGCCAGTGCGGGCTCGGCCAGGGCCTGCGACAGGCGGGCGAAGGTCAGCTTCACCTCCACCTGCGAGGCGGGGGGATTGAGGAACACCGCCTTCTTGCCGGGCACGGTGCCCAGGAAGTCCTCGACCCAGGGGGAGGGGGACTCCTCCAGGCGCCGGACGAAGAGGTGCCGGTACACCAGGTCGTACTTCTTGCCGTGGGCCACGAAGGCGTCGTCACCGGACACCTCGTCCGGATGGACCAGGTCCGCGTCCGCGCCGAACTCGCGGAAGCGCTCGCACAGCCAGCGCAGCTCCGTGATTTGGGCGTCGTTGCGGCGGCACAGCAGGGCCACCGTGTCCGGCATCCTGCCGTTGCGCTCGGCCGCGTATCCGTCCAGCAGCGCCCGGTACAACGCCAGCGCGTTGCTGCCGTTGAGCGACAGCAGGGCGTGCAGGGACTTCTCCGGATAGCGGAAGTAGCGGCCCACCACCTCGATGAAGGTGCGGGCCGCGATGTCGGAGTACCCCTGCATGGCGGGGATGGTGGCGTTGACCTCCAACGCCCACGGCGTGCCGCCTGCGACGAAGTAGTCCACGCGCGTGGTGGCCAGCCGGGTGGACTGGCGCCAGGTGCGCTCGGCGAGCACGCGCTCGAGAGGGGAGAGGGCGCCCAGCAGGGACTCCGCGTCCGCGCCCTGGAGCTGCGCCTGCGCCATCTTCACCGTGGCGGAGGACAGGCGGGCGGACAGCTCCGAGCGGCGGCGAATCTCCGCGGCGTCCAGCACCACGGGCGTGGCGGTAATGGGGATGGGGTGGGTGGTCCCGTCCGGTCGCGTGACGGCGAGGCCCCGCTGGTAGGCGATTCGCGCCAGGTCGGGCGCAATGTGGCGTGCCTGGCTCCGGAGCGCGTCGATGAACTCTTGCACGAAGTCGTGACCTCGATGGTGCGCCCGGGCGTCTTCCGGGCGGCGCGCACCCTACGCCTGGACGGTCCACCGGTCCACGGGCCCGGTGCCTTTCGTCGGAGCAGGACACTCCCTCGGTGGCCTCTTGCCACCCGCCGGGCCTGGGACCGGCCGCTCCGGGGCCCACCCGGGCAGCGGCGCTGGAAAGGGGTTATTGTTACTATTGTCTCTGCGTTGCTGTTGATCGTTCGCCGGGAGTGCTGTTTCCTGGCGAATGTTGCGTGAGACAGTCTGACTTGCGCGAACGGTCTGTCTGGCTTACAACCGTAGACGCCGTTCGACCGGGAATGCCCTGACGTGAGTCGCTCCTCCTTTCACCAGCCCGTGAGTTCCGTCCGGTCGCGCCTTCTGGCGCTGCCGTTCGCGCTCGTGTGCGTGCTGGCGTACATGGGGAGCGTGATGCACTTCGCCCTGGTCCAGCACGCCACGTGCCTGGAGCATGGTGAGGTGATGCACGTGGAGGCCGGTGACTCCCATGGCGCCGGTCACGCTGAGGCGTCCTTCGACGATGTGCGGCTCGCCTCCAAGAGTACGGAGGCGGACTCCCACGGCTCTGATGCCCACTGTGTCCACGCCTTCTTCCGGCGGGAGGCTCCGCCTCCGCAGCAGGACACTCCGTTCCTCCTGGTCGCGCCCGCTCGCTCCGAGCCCGCGCTGGCGGTGTTCCGCTTCCATGCGGAGCCCGTCGCCCGTCTTCACCTGGCTCCCAAGGCCTCTCCGCCGCGCGCGTGAGGCCCGGGAGTTTGCTCGCTCAGACGGCCTGTCGCGCCGTGTGAGGTTGCCCGTCCGCTAAAGCCAGACAGACTCCGTCCGCTCCGCGCGGGCTGTGAGTCATTGCGGCTTTGTGCCCACGCCGGCTGAGCTGTCTCACGGCGCCCGTGTTTCGTGCTCCGTGCACGCCCCTTCCATTCCCACGCACCCGTGGCGGCCCCTCCATGTCCTGGCGGTGTCCGTTGCTGGCGCGCGGGCGTGGCACACCCGCAGTCCAATCCCGTGGAGTCGCACCATGACGAAGAAGCTCCTTGCCGCGTTCCTGCTGTCCACCGCGCTCGTCTCCGCCGGCTGCGGCGACGACCATCCCGAAGAAGAGGGCGTCGACGCCGAGGCGTGCGAGCACCTCCAGGAGGGGCCCGCCACCGCCGTCATCTCCAACATGGGGACCAACAACCCGCCCCCCGAGATTCGCGCGGACCACCGCCGCTACGACATCACCCTGATGAGCGGCTCGGAAGGGAATCAGGGCATGGTGGCCTTCGCCGCGAGCGAGGCCGCCGACTACGTCATCTACACCAACGCGGACGTGCCCCTTTCCGTCACCACCTCCAGCGGTGAGGCGGTGGAAATCGAGGAGAGCACCAGCAGCTCCAAGGGCTGCACCGACATCAAGGGCCGCCACGTCGTGCCTCTCACGGTGGGCACGCACTACCTGACCTTCGGCCCCACGTCCGTGGCGACTTTCGGCGTGCTCATCGAGGAGTCGCACGGCGACCACGGCCACGAGCACTGACGCTGTTCCCGGGCCCCTGGCCCGTTCACCCGGGGGCCGGTGCTCCAGTGCCGGCCCCTCGTTCCCCGAAGAGAGAAGACCATGGGTTCCTTCCAGCAGTTCCTGACGGACAAGAACATCCCCACCGAGAAGCTCCTCCGCCTGTCGCGCCAGCTCGAGTCCTACGGCTCCGAGGGTCGAACCCTCTTGAAGAAGCGGAGCGCCCGTCGCCGTGACAAGGACACGCAGGGCAAGAGCTACGAGTCGCTGTCCATCGGCAAGCCGAAGAGCGGCCGGGGCATCAGCGCCCAGCAGCTTCAGGCCGCGCTGGGAGACCTGCCACTGACGGCCAGCGTGCGCGGAAAGTTGGTGCGCGCCGTCAACGCGGTGCTGGGCAAGCAGGGCGGAAGCCCAGTGGACGCGCCCGCGCTCTTCGGCGCCAGCCCCGTGCGCCGCGGCGCCACGGCGAAGAAGTCCGCGAGCTGAGAGGAGATAGCGCCCATGTCCGGCCATGCCATGTCCACCGTGCTTCCCTGTGAGCTTCGACGCGATGGAGACCGGCTGTTCGACGTCTCCATGTGGTGCCTCGGGCGGGATGTCCTCTGCCCGGAGGGGAACCTCCTCGTTCGACGAGGGCTCGTGCGCCACGCGCGCCCCGAAGGCGCGGAGGGACAGAGCCCCTACACGGTGGGCCTTCCGGATGGTGGGCGCCTGACGCTGTGGGGCTTCGGCGCGCTGTGTGAGTGCGGCGAAGCCATCTTCGTCCCTCGGGCGGGCTTCGCGCCCGTCCTGCTGGAGGGGGTGCCGGGCCATCTGCCGTTTCGCGCGGAGGAGCTGGGCCCGGCGCGCTTGCCGACCACGGGACACGAGCGGCGGGCGCTGCGCGCGGGGCTCGCCTCGCTGGCGGGCTGGCTGGCCGAGCACGAGGACTGGATTTCCTCCGAGATGGGGCCGTCCTGGCGCCGTGAGTGTTTCGGGGCACGCCGCAAAGCGGCTCCCGTCGAGGCGGACGGACTGGCCTCGGCGTGGCGGCGCTTCGCTTCCCGCCTTCGTTCCCTGGATTCTGGATTCAACGTCTGCACCGCCCCGGTCGCCGGGGCCTGAGGAGGCCATCATGTTGGCGCGACTGCTCCGAGCCGATGAACCTTCCGTCCATGCCCGCGCGCCGTGGGAGGATGTCGCGGATGACGCGCTCCCCACGCCGCTCCTGCGCGAGGGCCTGGGGCACGCGCACCTGGGCGTCACCACCACCAGGCCCCAGGCCCAGGCCTGGTTCGACCAGGGCCTGCGGCTGTTGCACCTGGGGTGGGGCGGTGAAGCCCGCCGCGCCTTCGCGCAGGCCACGCGCGAGGATTCATCGCTGGCCATGGCCTGGTGGGGGCTCGCCCTCACGCGAGGCTCCGGTGCCCGCTTCGCCACCGCCCGCGCGGAGGCCATGAGCCGCGCGCTGGCCCTGAGCGAGGGCACCACGGACCGCGAGCAGCGCTACATCGTCGCGGGCAGTCTGCTGGCGGAGAAGGGGCCGGCCAATGGGCGCAACGCCTTCGTGCGTGACATGGAGTGCCTCATCGACCGCTATCCCGAGGACGGCGACGCGCGGCTGCTGCTCGCGGGATTCCTCCTGGACGGCTACGAGCCGGATGGCCGGCCCGGACAGGGGCAGCCGTATGCACAGGCCCTGCTGCGCGAGCTGCTGCGCTCACACCCGGACCACGCGGGCGTCCACCATGCATGGGTGCAGGCCATGCTGAACAGCGGCCGGCCCGAGGCTGCCCGTGACAGTGCTCACCGCCTGGTGGCGCTGGCGCCTCGTGCCGGCCCCGCGCTGCTCTCCGCGGGGCGCCTGCTTCAGCGGGTTGGGCTGGTGGCGGAGGCCCGGCGCGTGCTGGAGGCCACGGTGGCCGCGGACGATGCGTACCTGGCCGAGGAAGGACTGCACACCGCCGACGCGCCGAGTGCCGAGGCGGCCATGCGGCTGCTCAGTCAGGGCTGCGCCGAAGCGGGCCAGTACGGCGAGTCCCAGGCGTGGGCCCGTCGCCTGCGGCAGCGGGTGGAAGGTGCTGGAGGTGACGACCAGGCGCTGCTGTTCGCCGCAGCCACGATGGTGTCCGCGCACCTGCGCTTCGGCTTCTGGCGTGCGGCGGCGGACGTGCCCATGGAGCTGTCTGATACGGCCAGCCCTGCGGAGCGGGCGCTGCGGGACGGGATGCGCCAGTACACGAGAGGACTCAGCCTGCTCGAGGCCGCGCGGCTGGGCGAGGTGGAGCGGGTATGTAACTCACTGGATGCGCAGCATGCGCTCCTGGCGGAGGCTCGCCGCTCGGAGGACCTGGCCCTGTGTCCACGAGATGTGGCGCGGGTGGTGGAGGTGGCCGCTCATGAGCTGCGTGGCGCGCTGGAGGTTCGCAGGGGCGAGGTGGGCCGCGCCGAGGCCACGCTGACGCGTGCGTGGCGGCTGGAGCGGCGGCTTCGGGCCGCAGGGCCGGCGGCCTTCTCCCGGCCCGCGCGCGAGGCACTGGTCCGGCTGCGTCTGCGCACGGAACGCGAGGACAAGGCGGTGGGGCTGGCGAAGACGCTGGTGGCGGAGCGGCCTGGGTGCGGGCACTTGCGACTGCTGTCCGCGGAGTCCCAGGTGGCGCTCGGCGCTTGGAGCAGCGCGGTGGAGGACTTCGCCGCGTTCCTCGACTGCTGGCGTGACGCGGACCCGCATCAGCCGGAGCTTCGCCGCGCTCGGGCCTTCATCGCCGGGCGGGGGCGCCTGCTGCGGCTCGTGCGCCCGCCGGAGCTCCTTGCCCTACGAGAGACCGGGGCCCCGGCCCTCGCTGCGCATGGGACGGTGTCCTGCTGAGCGGTGCCCGAATGGCACGGGGGCTGCCACCTGCCGGCAATTCCCATCAATCATGAGCCCGGCCCACGCGGCTCATTGCCCGCGCGTCGCGGGTTGACTGTCACCCGCTGGAAGTCCTCGCCGTGCGGGCGTCCACCAGTCGCGCTGGCGGCTCCCGCCGCTTGACGGGCCCTCACCGTTCGCGCGAGGAGGGGGCATGCCCACCTTCCGCCTCAAGCAGGACCAGGCCGCGTTGCTCGTCGTGGACATCCAGGAGCGACTGTGCGCCGCCATGGACCGGGACGCGCTGGACCGGATGCTCAGCCGCACCACCGCCGCCATCGAGGGCGCTCGCGCGCTGGGGCTCCCCATCCTCCTCACCGAGCAGTACCCCCAGGGCCTGGGGCCCACGCATTCGCTGCTGCGGATGCGGGTGCTGAAGGACGTCAAGGCGGTGGAGAAGCTGGAGTTCAGCGCCGCCGTGCCAGACGTGCTGGCCGCGCTCGGCGGGCGCACGCAGGTGCTGGTGGCGGGCATGGAGACGCACATCTGCGTCTTCCAGACGGTGCGCGACCTGGCCGAACGCGGTCTGTCCCCGTTCCTGCTTACGGACGCCGTGCTGTCGCGCGCGCAGGAGGACCGGCAGGTGGGCCTCCAGTTGTGCCGTGACGCGGGCGCGCACGTCGTCACGGTGGAGGCCGCGCTGTTCGACCTGCTCGGGCGCGCCGGCACGCCCGAGTTCAAGCAGGTCTCCGCGGCGGTCCGCTGACCCTCAGCGCGCCTTCTGTACCGCGTGGACGAGCATTCGCAGGACGGTCGCCACGGCCACCATGGCCGCGGCGAACACCGTCTGCGAGCCGCCCACGGGGAAGTCGTAGAAGAACGCGAAGAGATAGCCGCCCACGCCCGCGATGGCGCCGAAGAGCGTGGCGACGAAGAAGGTCCACGGCAGCCGCAGCTCCAACATCAGCGCGGCGATGGCGGACAGCGTGGAGAAGGCGAACACCGGCAGCGCGCCCAGCGCCCGGGCGCACACGCCCACCATGACGCCGATGCTGACCATCAGCACGCCGTCCAGGAGGCGCACCGGCAGCCCCTGCACCAGCGCTCCCGTCCGGTCGAAGCTGGCGAAGGTGATGCCCCGGTACCACCACAGGTGGATGAACATGATGGCCCCGCCAGCGATGGCCACCGTGTAGAGCTGCTCGGGCGTCACCAGCACCGCCGTGCCGAAGAGGATGCTCTGGATGTCGTGCGCCTCCTGCGCGATGCGGTCTCCCACGAGCACCGCGGCGCCGCCCGCCAGCGCATAGGCCAGACCCAGCAGGCTCTCCCGCGTGAGGCGCAGCTTCGCCGGCTCCGTCATCAGCAACATGGTGGCCAACAGCGCCAGGGTGGTGGCGCCCAGCACGGGCTCCACGTGCGTGCCCAGGTGGATGGCCGCGTAGAAGGCCAGCGCCACGCCCAGGCCCGCGGATTGGGCCACCGCGGCGCTGACGAACACCATGCGCCGCAGCACCACGTACACGCTCAGGAAGCCCAGTACGCCGCCCGCGATGAGCGCGCACAGCAGCGGGTCCCTGAACAAATCGAACGCCAGGTGGAACTGCTCCCACTTGGATGGTTCAGCGAGCGTCGTTTCCACGGTGAGGTCCCAGGGGCGCGCGTTGGCAGTACTCGTCGCCGTACTGGCGGCGGAAGGCGGGGTGACAAAAGACGGTGCGGGCATCGCCCACGACGAAGGCGGACGTCTCGCGGTCCACGAAGACGAGCACGTCCGCGTGCTCGGCGGCGACCTCCAGGTCGTGGCACACCACCACCACGCCCAGGCCCCGCTCACGCGACAGCGTGCACAGTCGCTGCATCGTCTCGTGCTCGGCGACGGCGTCCATGGCGGCGGTGGGCTCGTCCAGGAGCACCAGGTCCGCCTCGGTGGCCACCAGCCGCGCCAGCAGCGTGCGCTGCTTCTGGCCCTCGGACAGCTCGCGGTAGGGCCTCGATGCGAAGGCCTTCGCGCCGGCCGTCTCCAGCGCGCTCTGCACGGCCTGTCGGTCCGCCTTCCGGGCGAAGGGCCACAGGAAGCTCCAGCCGCGCAGGCGTCCCCACGCCGTCAGCTCGCCCGCGCGCAGTGGCAGCAGCGAGTCGATGGCGGACGTCTGCGGCACATAGGCACTGCGCACCTGCGCGGAGGCGCGGGAGATGGTGCCCGACACCGGCGGCTGCATGCCCAGCAGCGTCCGGAACCAGGTGCTCTTGCCGGAGCCGTTGCGGCCCACCACCGCCACGAACTGGCCGCGGCGAATGGTCAGGTCGATGGGCGGCAGGATGGCCTTGCTGTCGTAACCGATGACGAGCTTCTCGCAGGTGAGCAACGCGTCACCCGGCGCGAAGGTGGCGGGCACCGCGTGCGCGCCGTTCGTGGGCTCAACGGTCTTCACGCCGGACCTCCGCCTGTGGCTCCAAGGTGGCCAGTGCTTCCACCATCGCGGTCCGGATGGCGGCGTTCTCGGGTGCGTTCAGGTCCACCACGCCGTCGGGACCCGGCGTGGTGGCCGCCCAATCCAGCGAGTCGAACAGTGTGGGCGTCAGCGCCAGGCGCAGGGCGAGCTTCACGCGCGGCTTGTTCTCGCGGTCCGCGGGGATGTCCACCGTGCCGCGCAGCACCATCAGCGGCGTGGCCTCCTCCGCCGCCGCCAACGCGAGCCGGAAGCGGCGCTCATCGTTGAAGCGCGGCGTGGCGCGGCTGTCGCGTACCGCGCCTTCCAGCATTACCGATGACACGTCCCACTGGTAGCGGCTGACGTGGGTGCGGCCCAGCTCGCAGGACGGCTCGCAGTCGGGCGACAGCGTCTGGTCCGCCAGCAGGTCCAGGTCCGCGTCCACGTGCAGGCTGGCCACCGTGGCCTCCGCGCCGCCACCACCGCCATCCAGCTCCGCCTGGATGTCCTCGTAGTCCACCAGCGCGCCATCGTCGTGGTGGCAGTGGCCGTTGTGGCAGTTGGTGTAGCCGGGCGGCGGGTTGGCCGGGTCGAAGGTGGTGGGGCCGCGGGTGCCACCGCCGCCCACCAGGTCGATGTGGTCCACGCCCAGCGCGGCGCCGTCCAGGCGAAGCTCGAAGTCGGAGGCGAGACGCTGGAAGCCGTTGCCCTCGTCGCGCCCGGCTACCGGCGTGTAGTCCGCGCGGACGGCGGGCTCCAGCACCGCGAAGCTCTCACCGGGCTCCAGCGCGCAGCCGGATATGAAGAGAAGGGGAAGGAGGAGACGGGTCCGCATGGCTCAGGTCCCCTTTCCGGCGAGCCCCTTCTCCAGGCGCTCGACCATTTCGTTGATGTGCTGGAGGTACGTCTCCTTCGCCTTGAAGTCCGTGCCGCCGTGCAGGGTGACGAGCGGCGCGGGAATCTTCGAGGCCACCAACCGCGCGGTGGTGTCCGGGTAGTAGCTCTCCATCAGCACCATGCGCGCCTTTCGCTGACGGCCCTGGGCCAGGACGCTCGCGACGTGCGACGGGTTGGGCGGGATGCCGGGCTTGGGCTCCAGGTAGGTGATGGTGTCGAAGCCCAGCCAGTCCGCCAGGTACGCCATGGTCCGGTGGTAGGCGATGACGGGCTGGCCACGCAGCGGCGCCAGCCGCTTCTCCCAGTCCGCGCGCGACTTCTCCAACTCGGTGGTGAAGGTGGCGAGGTTGTCGCGGTAGGACTGCGCGTTCTTCGGATCCAACTGCGCCAGCCGGTCGGTGATGGCTCGCGCGACGGACAGCGCCTGGCGCGGGTCATAGAGGAAGTGCGGGTTGCCGCCCGGGTGGACGTCGCCCTGGCCCCGGTCCACCTGCGCGGTGGGGACCTCCAGCAGCTTCACGAACTGCGAGGCCACCAGGTAGCCCGGGTTGCCCACGAGGATTTTCGGGTTGCGCGCGCCCACCTGAAGCGTGGGCAGCCAGCCGATCTCCAGGTCCAGGCCCACCGCGATGAGCAGGTCCGCGCGGTTGAGCGCCAGGGCGAGGTTCGGCTTGGCATCCACGAAGTGCGGGTCCTGGCTGGACAGCGCCAGGGCCTGCACTTTGACGTGGTCGCCGCCCACGGCCTTCGTCAAGGCGGCCAGGTCCGGCAGGGTGGTGACGACGTTGAGGTCCGCGCGAGCGGGGGACGCGACGAAGAGGGTGAAGGCGGCGCACACGGCCGCGAACAGACGGGAGAGACGCATGGTCATGGCTCCTTCGAAAGGGGTTTAGAAAGCGTGGGCGCCGTGGGCGCCGGTCACCAGCTCGAGCGCGAGCATCAGGGAGTAGCCGGGCTCATCCCGCCACCCGGCATGGTCCCTGGCGCCCTGGAGGCGCAGCCGGGAGAACTCGGTGGGCCAGAAGGTGACGTTGGCGGACACGCGGTTGCGTGACTCCGTCCAGTCCGGGTCCAACGGGTCGATGACGCGCGCTCCGTCTTCGCCTCGCGCCGCCGTTCCCAGCTCGTAGCGCAGCGCGGTGGCCCACCGCGGTGAGAAGCGCCACGCGGCCTGCGCGTAGGTGTTGAAGTCCGTCAGCACGTCCCCGGGCACCTGGCGGCGGCGGTAAAAGGCCTCCGCCTGGAGCGTGATGAGCGTGGTGTTGTGGGCCTGGGTGATGGGCCGGTAGCGCAGGTACAGGTCCGTGCCGAACGCGTCCGTGCGGTTGCGGTAGCCGGTGGGATTGGGGCCGGTGGCGGTGGACAGGCCCCACATGAGGGACAGGTCATCCGACAGCGGGAAGAACTGCTTCACCGCGCCGGTGAGCTGCAAGTCGAACGGAGACTGAACCCGTTCGCTGGTGGCGCCCAGGAAGCTGCGTGCGGTGGCCCCGCCGGTGGCGTCGGTGGTGCTGCCAATCACCTCCACGTACCAGGGCAGGGGCGCCAGCCAGGACACCTCGGCGCCCAGTCCTCGGTTGCTTTCGCCTCCGAAGATGCGGCCCACGGCGAAGGGCTGGTCCACGAAGTCCCACGAATGCGGGTGCGTGGGGTTGATGCGGCCGAAGCGCGTGAGGAACTGACCGGCGCGCACCTGGAGGTTGTAGGGCAGCGCCAGCGTGGTGCCGTAGGCCTCTTCGATTTCCACGCCGAACTGGCTGAAGACGATGTTGGCGTCGAACCGGAAGTAGGGGTCCACCACCGAGCCGATGGACAGCTCCAACTGCTGCAGGTTGAAGCCGTTGCGCGTGGGGTCGTGCGCGCCGCTCTGCAGGGGCTCCTTGTCTGTGAAGGCCGCGGCGGCCACATCCAGGATGAAGCTCAGGTCCAGGAAGTTCGCGCCCGTGTTGGGATTGTTCACCCCGGGGATGGAGAGCGCGGAGCCACCGCCAGGCATGGAGGCCGGCGGCGCCGCGGTACCGGTGGGCGCGTTCTGCTGCGCGGACGCGGCATCGCTGCCAAGCGCCTTTTCAATCTCCTTCAACTCCTCGGGCGTGAGCGCGGGCGCGGCGTTTTCCCCCGGCTCCTGCACGGGGGCGTCCGCCGGAGGCGCGGAGGCGTCCTGGGCGCGGGCGCCGCTGGCGAACAGCAAGGGCGTGAGTGAAACGACGATGAGAGCGCCGTGGGCACGGCGCGAACGGGTTGCCACCTGGAATACTCCTCGAACGGGGCGGCCGCGTAGCGGTCACGCCCACCAATGACCTGAAAGACCTCGGACGACGCACGTCACGCGTGCGCGGGAGGCGAGGCCTTGGGGGCGGTATCGAGGATGGAGAGGGGGGCCTGGACGCGAGGCGGCGCGGTGGCCGGACGGCTCACAGCGAGCAGCGTCAGCACCAGTGTCGTGCGGTAGGGCGTCAGAAGCTCCGGGCGGGAGCCGGACGTCACCAGCGGACATTCCTCATGGGGGAGGGCGGCCGAGTCCGTGACGGCTTCGGGCAGGGCGGATAGCTGCGGGCTCTGGTCGATGGCGAGCCGGGACAGCCGCGCGCCCGTGCCGAGCGCCGTCTCTTCGAACGTCTGATGCTGCGGACAGAACCGATGCGCGTGCTCGTCCCTCGCGTGCATCAGCGCGCCCAGCGGCTGACACAGCCACAGCGCGACGAGCAGCGTCGCGGTGCAGCGGGCGAAGGTGTGGGCTCGCTGATTCATCGGAAGGGACGGTTGCCCGGGTGCTCTAATGACGCGGCACGGCGGGTGTCAAGGGACGCTATCACGCTCTGTTTCGTCCGGGTGGGGATGTGTCGGCCCCGGCCGGACGTTGGGGAACTTCAGGAATGAACGGACATCTGGACGGAGGATTCATTCCAGTGGCGACGCTGGACGTACTCGACGCGCGGGGCCGCGCGGTGGTGCAGGTGGACGGTGTCGCGGTGGCCCTCTTCCGCGTGAATGGGGAGCTCCATGCGGTGGCGGACGCATGCCCCCACCGGGCCGGGCCCCTGTCCGAGGGGGACCTGGTGGGATACGTGGTGCACTGTCCGTTGCACACCTGGCCGTTCGACATCCGGACGGGGCAGTGCCCTCGGCATCCAGGGGTGCAGGTCCGCACCTATGTGGTGCGTGTGCAGGGACAGCACATCCTCGTGTCCGCATCAGGTAGGGTCCACGCCCCCTGAGTGCCGGCCCCTTCCAGGAGCGATTCCACTGTGACTTCGTCCCGAGCCCGCCGCAAAGCCCCCGCCGCTGCCGCCCCCGCCGCTGTCCCCGATACCTCGGCCATGGCGCGTGCCGTGGCGGACTTCCTGCGCGCCGCCGGTCTGAACCTCCAGGACGTCCACCTGGCGGACACCCCCACGCGCGTGGCCGAGGCCTGGGCGGCCGAGTTCCTCGACGGCTACAGCCGCACCCCGGAGCAGGCGCTGGGGGAGACGTTCCCCGCGCCGCCGGGCTCCTCGGGCGAGCTGGTGGTGGTGACGGACCTGCGCTTCCACTCCATGTGTCCGCACCACCTGCTGCCGCTCACCGGGCGGGCCCACGTGGCCTACGTGCCGGGCAAGCGGGTGGTGGGCTTTGGCCGGCTGTCATCGCTGGTGGACTGCTTCGCGCACCGGCTCATCCTCCAGGAGGACATGGCGCGGGAAGTGGCGCGTTCCCTGGCGCAGGTGCTGGGCAGCCCCGCCACTGCATGCATCATCGAAGCGGAGCAGGCGTGCCTGCGCCTGCGCGGGGACAAGCAGCGCGACGCCGTCACTCACGCGGAGGCCTATGAAGGCACCCTGCGGCGCGACGGCCCCCTGCGCCGTGAGCTGTGGGCCCGGTTGGGGGCCCGGCGATGAGTGCGCCCCTGCCGCGCGTGGAGCCCGAGCGCGTGGCCCGCGTGCGCGAGGCGCTGGCCGCCGTTCTGGCTCCGGAGCAGCTGCGCGTGGATGACGCCGCGCTGGCCGCCTACGCCCGTGACGAGTCCGACAGTGGCGTCCATGCGCCCGACCTCGTCGTCTTCCCCGCGGACACGCGGCAGGTGTCGGAGGTCTTCAAGGCGTGCGCGGTGCACGGCGTGCCCTTCACCCCCTGTGGCGCGCGCAGCGGCAAGAGCGGCGGCTCGCTGCCCTTGCACGGGGGGGTGGCGGTGAGCCTGGAGCGGATGAACCGCATCCTCTCCATCTCCCCCGAGGACCTCACCGCGGTGGTGCAGCCCGGCGTCATCACCGGCGACCTGATGAAGGCCGTGGAAGCGGTAGGGCTCTTCTATCCACCGGACCCGAACTCCTGGGAGGTGTGCACGCTGGGCGGCAACGTGGCGGAGAACGCCGGCGGGCCTCGGGCACTCAAATACGGTGTCACGCGCGACTACGTCATCGGACTGGAGTGGGTGCTCCCGGACGGCGAGGTGGTGCGGGTGGGCCGGCGCACCATCAAGGGTGTGGCGGGTTATGACCTGGTGGGCCTCTTCGTCGGCTCGGAGGGCACGCTGGGGGTCGCCACCGAAATCACCGTCCAGCTCATCCCGCTGCCGCGCGAGGTGCTGACGGCCCTGGTGGTTTTTCCGTCCGTGCTGCACGCCGCGCGCGCGGTGTCCGCCGTGCTGGCCGCGGGCATCCTCCCGCGTTGCCTGGAGCTCATCGATGACGTGGCCCTGCGGGCTGTGGACGGCCGCGGCTTCCAGTTCCCTCCGGGCGCGGGCTCCGCTGTCATCGTCGAGGTGGACGGCAACGGCCGCGAGGGCTTGCTCGCTGAGCTGTCTCAGTTGGGTGACATCTGTGCCAGCCAGGGCGCCACCGAGACGCTGGTGGCCCAGGATGCCTCCCAGCGCGAGAAGCTCTGGGCCGCGCGCAGGGTGATTTCCCCAGCCCTCCGGGCCCTCAAGCCTCACAAGATTTCCGAGGACATCGTCGTGCCCCGCTCGAAGATTCCGGAGGTCATCGAGCGCTTGAAGGCCATGGGCGCGGAGCTGGGGCTCACCGTGGCCACGTATGGCCATGCGGGCGACGGGAACCTGCACGCCAACATCCTCTACGAGGGCGCCCACCAACGGCCGCTGGTGGAGGAGGCCCTGCGGCGCATGCTGGTGATGACCGTGGAACTGGGCGGAACCATCACAGGCGAGCACGGTGTGGGGCACGCGAAGCGGGAATATCTTTCGCTGGAGCAGTCCCCCGCGCTCATCGACCTGCAGCGCAGGCTCAAGGCCTTCTTCGATCCATCAGGGTTGCTCAACCCTTCGAAAATCTTCCCCGCGCTCATGCGTTCTTGATTCGTGGCCGACGCGGCTCGTTTTTGTCCCGGCGTCGAGCGGCTTACCGTCCAAAGCGTGGGAAGGGCTGGGAATGTCGCGCGAAATGCCTAATCGGACCTGGAATGAGAAACCCTTTCGCTCGTTGCGCGTCTTAGTTCCAGGTGGACGCGAGGCGGCGGGGGGAGAGCGCGTCCGGCATCGAACGGAGGACGGGAAATCATGGCCAATTCGACGAAGTACGCAGCCGAAGGCCTGTCGCACTACCTTCGGAACCTGGGCGGGCACCAGCAGCTGACGCGTGAGCAGGAGTACGAGCTTGCGCGTCGCGCCCGCAAGGGTGACGAGTCCGCGCGGCAGACGCTTGCCAGCTCCAATCTGGCCTTCGTTGTCGCCGTGGCGAAGAAGTTCGCCAATCGCGGCGCGCGACTGGATGACCTCATCCAGGAGGGCAACGTCGGTCTCATGAAGGCGATCGAGCACTTCGATCCAAAGAAGAACGTGCGCTTCGCCACCTACGCGGTGTGGTGGATTCGCGCCTACATCACCCGGTACCTGAAGGACAACCGCAGCCAGGTGCGCGGTGGTGAGGCCGAGCGCGGCAGCATGGTGGACTTCTCGCTGGACGCCACCATCGACGAGGACGGCGAGACGACCTTCCTCGATCGGCTGGAGGACAACAGCCCTTCGCCTCAGCAGGTGTTCCTGGCGCACGAGCAGGACACGGAGATTCAGGAGGCGCTCGCCAAGGTGCGCAAGCGCATTGGTGACCTGGGCTGGGACATCCTCACGGAGCGGCTGACACAGGACAAGCCGCTGACGCTCGAGGAACTGGGCCAGCGGTGGGGCGTGTCGCGCGAGCGCGTGCGTCAGGTGGAGCTGAAGACGAAGAACTTCCTGGAGCGCTACCTGCAGGCGTTCAACGAGAACGAGGAGCACCACCTGGGCGAGCGGGCCGCCGACGCGGCGTGAGCGGCCATCCAGGGCCCTTCCCACCTGGGAAGGCGCGTCATCGGGGCGGGACGGACCGGGTCATACCGGGCCGCTCCCGCCTCTTGTCGTTTGGCGGATGTTTGGCCTCCGATGGTTTGCTACCGGGCAAAAGTGCGTGCTAAGCCCGGCGCTTATGCGCTTGATTTCATTTGCTTTGAGCCTCCTCCTGAGCCTGCCTGCCTGGGGGGCTGAGGCCTCCCTGTTGTCCGAGCTTGACGCGCTGTACGCGAAGCGCGGCGAGTCCGGTGGGGAGAAGGCCTACGAGGGTGCCTTGAAGATGGCGCTGGACGCCGCGCCGGAGGATTACGAGCTGGTCTGGCGCAAGGCGCGCATCCTCCAGTGGCAGGCGGACGGGGCGGCCAACGAGAAGCTCAAGAAGGTGCTGGGCCGCCAGACGTGGGACTGGGGTGAGAAGGCGGTGAAGCTCAACCCCGCCCGGGTGGAGGGCCACTACTACGCGGCCACCGGCATCGGCGCCTACTCCCAGGCCGTGGGCATCATGAAGGCGCTGGGCGAGGGGCTCGAGGGCAAGTTCAACGAGCGGCTCGACAAGGCCATCCAGATTGACGCGGGCTACGACCGGGGCGCGCCGCTGCTGGCCAAGGGCCGCTACTACTACGAGCTGCCCTGGCCCAAGCGCGACCTGGCGAAGTCCGCCAGCCTCTACGAAAAGTCCATCGCGAAGCACCCGCAGATGCTGCGCGCCTACTACTTCCTGGCGGAGACACTCCTCAAGGACGGCAAGGCCGCGAAGGCGCGCGAGGCCATTCAAAAGGTGAAGCAAGGCAGCATCGCGTACGACCCCGCGGAAGGGCGGCGCGTGCAGGAGTGGTCCAAGAAAGTCGAAGCCGATATCGAGAAGGAGCTCAGATGAGGGCAGAGAATCAGGTAGCGGCTTCCGCTACCGCGGGGGGTGATGCGACGCTGGTCCAACTGCTCATTCAGCGCGCGAAGAACGCGTCGACGGTGGGCGTAAGCCACAAGAAAGACGGCCGCTGGCAGGACGTCACCTTCGCCCAGTTCCTGGACGAGGTGAAAGCGCTCTCCGCGGGCCTGGTTGCCCAGGGGGTGAAGCCCGGGGACCGGGTGGCGATTTTCGCGAACACCAGTCTGCAGTGGCTCATCTGCGATGTGGCCATCAGCGCCGCGCAGGCCATCACCGTCCCCATCTATGCGTCCAACACGCCGGATGAGTGCCGGTACATCCTCAACCACTCCGAGACGACGCTCGTCTTCGTGGACAACGACGAGAAGGACGCCCGGCAGGCGGGCCGGCTCACGCGCCTGCGCCAGAAGCTGGCGGAGTGTCCGGCGCTCCGCCGCATCGTCGCCTTCGAGGGCCCCGTTGCCGGTGGCACCGAGCTGTCACTCGCCGACGTCATCGCCCAGGGCCGCACCGAGCATGCCGCCCGTCCGGACGACTTCGAGGCGCGGGTGGCGGGCGTGTCCATGGAGGACACCGCCTCCATCATCTACACGTCCGGCACGACGGGGGACCCCAAGGGCGTCATCCTCACGCACCGCAACTGGGCCTTCGAGGCGAAGGCCGCCCAGTCGGTGGGGATGATGGTGCCCTCTGACTCGGTGATGCTGTTCCTTCCGCTGGCGCACGTCTTCGCGCAGGTGGTGAAGGCCGCCTGGCTGAGCATGGGTTACCGGCTCGTCGTCGCGGAGTCGGTGGACAAGCTGCTCGCCAACCTGGTGGAGACGCGTCCCTCGGTGCTGCCGTCGGTGCCGCGCGTCTTCGAGAAGGTCTACAACAACGTGGTGGCCAACGGCTCGGCGGCCCCGGGGCTCAAGGGCCGGCTCTTCCGCTGGGCCTTCAAGCTGTTCGACGAGTACGTCGAGGCACGCAGCCAGGGGCGCGAGTACGCCACCCTGGGCTTCGCGTTGGCGAAGAAGCTGGTGTTCTCCAAGGTGCACGCGGCCATCAGCGAGAAGCTGGGCGGCAACATGCGCGTGTTCATCTCCGGCGGCGCGCCCCTGTCTCCGAAGATCGGCTACTTCTTCGACCTGCTGGGCCTCAAGGTGCTGGAGGGCTACGGCCTGACGGAGACGTGCGCCGGCACCACCGTCAATCGCGAGCACAAGATCAAGATTGGCAGCGTGGGCGCGCCCGTGCCGGGCATGGAGGTGATGATTGCCTCCGACGGCGAAATCCTCATCCGCGGCCCGGCCGTCATGAAGGGGTACTACAAGAACCCCGAGGCCACGGCGGAGGCCATCGACGCGGAGAACTGGTTCCACACCGGTGACATCGGCGAGCTGGACGCGGACAACTACCTGCGCATCACCGACCGCAAGAAGGACCTCATCGTCACCGCGGGCGGGAAGAACGTGGCGCCGCAGAATCTCGAGAACGCCCTCAAGACGCACGCCATCATCAGTCAGGCCATGGTGTACGGCGACAAGCGGCCGTACCTGGTGGTGCTCATCACCGTGTCGGAGGAGGGCGCGCGCAGACTCCTCCTGGACCAGGGCGCCCCTGTGGGCACCTACGCGGACAATGCCCGTCGTCCGGAGGTCCAGGCGGCGGTGAAGGCCGCGGTGGATCAGGTCAACACGCAGCAGCCGCCCTACGCCACGCTCAAGCGCTTCACCGTGCTGGAGAACGACTTCAGCCAGGAGACGGAGGAGCTGACGCCCAAGCTCAGTGTGAAGCGGAAGGTCTGCACCCAGAAGTACAGGGCGCAGCTCGACCGGATGTACGAAGGCACCACCGTCGTCGACTGAGGCCCCACGCCACGCACAGGGCAAAAGCGAACGCCCGGCCCACCCCTTGTTCCAGGGGGCGGCTCGGGCGTTGCGCGTTTCAGGGCACTGCTCACGTCCTGCCGGGAGGCACGGCCACCCGGCGGCGGCTCAGACGTGGCCGCTGGGCGTCTGGCTCTTGGTGACGTCGTTCTGCACGCCGGTGCTGCTGGAGAGCGTCCCGGAGCCCTTCTTGTCCCCAGGGGCCGCCGCGTCCTCGCCCTCACCGCCAAAGCCGCGCTTGAAGTTGCGGATCGCACTTCCCAGCGAAGAGCCCAGCTGTGGCAGGCGCGACGCTCCGAACAGGAGCAGCAGCACCCCCATGATCAGCAGGATTTCCATTCCCTTCAAACCCATCACTCGGCTCCTTCGCGAAGACGCCAAGAGCATACCGATGGGCGCCGCCGACCGCCAGCAAGACCGGCGGGCGATTCAAGCCTGCATGGTTGCTGGAGAACCGAGCGCCGCGACGGGGGCCTGGGCCAGGGTGAGGAAGAGGGTGCTGCCACCTCGGTCCGACTCGACGCCCACGCTGCCCCCGTGGGCCTCCACCTCCTGCCGGGCCAGGTAGACGCGCAAGGGGTCCTCCAGCCGCTTCTCCCGGAAGGCGCGCTCCTCGCGCTGGAAGACGGCGGCGGCGTCCTCATCCGTCAGGGGCGCCCCGTCCCGGCGGACCTCCACGCGCACCCGGGGTGCGAAGTCGCGGATGCCCAATCGGATGACCTCGCCCGGTTGGGCGCGGGCCAACTGGTACTGGATGAATGACTCCACGGCGTGTTGGATGCGGGCCCCGTCCACGATGACCTCGGGCACCGCCTGCTCCGGGTTCAGGCCCAACACGAGCGCCACCTGGGCCGCCGACGCCGCGGCGCGCTGCCGCTCCACCGCCGCGTCCAGCAGGGGCAGCAGGGATTGGCGCTCCTGCTCGCAGGGCAGGGAGCCCAGGTCCGCCCGGCTGGCGTCGAAGAAATCCTGGGAGAAGGCCAGCGAGCGGTCCGCGTTGCGGAGGATGGTCTCCAGGCCACGCTGCACCTTGGGCTCCAGGGGCACGCGGCCGTTGAGCAGCAGGGCCGCGTATGAGCGCACGTTGGCCAGTGAGCCGCGCAGGTCATGCGACGCCATGGACAGGTAGCGCACGCGCCGGCGCACACCGGCCTCGTCCCACGCCAGGGGCGACGTCCACAGCAGCAGCGCGCCGTCCTCCAGCGCCTCCTCGCCCGCCATCAGCACCTGGCCATCCCGCTCCCAGAGGCTGCCGCTCCCAGCGCGCCGCTGAAAGCCCGCCACCGCCATGAGCTCCGGCAGGGAGCCCACGCGGCTGGGGAGCGCCTCCAGGTCGAGCTGCCGCAGCAGCGAGTGTCCGAGCAGGCGCGGGCTGCCTCCGCGAGGCAGGAGCAGAAGCCCGGGTGCCGCCATGTCGCCTGCTTTCAGCTCCCCCTCGCTCGCCACGTTCCACACCCCCAGTCCATCAGGTCACGGAAAGGGTGGGCAGTGACTGTCGGTTTTGCAACGTGGGCCCATGTCTGGCGGCGTGGGCGCATTTTCTTGCGCGGCCGTGTGGGAGGATGGTTGAAGAATCCCAGCGTCGCACCTCGGGAGACTGCTCTGACCTTGCACAATGCACAGCATGCGAGAGCCCCGGTGGTCCTGGTCGTCGATGACGACCCGGACATCCTGGAGGCCCTTTCAGAGATTCTGGAAGCCGAAGGCTTCGAAATCCGCCGGGCGCGGAACGGGAAGGAGGCGTTGGACCGGCTGGAGCCCGAACCGCCCAACCTCATCCTGTTGGACCTGATGATGCCGGTGATGGACGGTTGGGAGTTCGCCCAGCGGATGCGGCAGAAGCCGCCCGAGGTGGCGCGCATCCCCCTCATCGTCCTGAGCGCGGACCGCAATGTGGGCAGCAAGGCCGCAGACATTGGCGCGGTGGGGCATCTGGCCAAGCCGTTCGAACTCAACGATTTGTTGGACATGGTTCGCCGCTCGCTGAACCCCGCCGCCGCGTCCACCATCGCGTGACAGTTGCCGCATCCGTGTCTTGACCTGCCAGGGGGGCGCCATTACGGTCCCCCCTGTCTTTGATTTTCAAATCAACGATCAGGCCAAGGAGTGTGTCGTGAGCGCGAAGGACATCATCGAGAACCAGATTCCGGAGACCCTCAAGGCGAAGCCGGAGCTGGCGAAGGAAATCAACGCCGTCATCGTCTTTGACGTGTCGGGTGAGGGCGGCGGGAAGTGGACGCTGGACGCCACCAAGTCCGAGGGCTGGGTGACGGAAGGTGCGGTCGACAACGCGAAGATGACCATCTCCGTGAGCAACGACGACTTCGTGAAGATTCGCGAGAAGAAGCTCAACGCGCAGATGGCGGCCATGCAGGGCAAGCTGAAGTTCAAGCCCATGGACATGGGCCTCGCGATGAAGCTCGCGAAGCTGCTCTAATTTCCGACGGACCGGAGCGTTGTGGGCGGACCCCGCCCGCTGGCTTCTGTCGCACGCGGCGCGTCTCCTTCACAGGGGCGCGCCGCAGTCGTTTCCACACCCCTGATGCTCGCTCCGAGGAATGCCCATGTCGTCGCTCCCGCTCACAGGCCTGCGCGTGCTGGACTTGTCGCGCCTGCTGCCCGGCCCCTACGCCACCCTGGTGCTGGCAGACCTGGGCGCCACCGTGGACAAGGTGGAGGAGCCGGAGGGCGGGGACTACATCCGCCAGATGCCGCCCCTGCGGGATGACGTCAGCGGCCTGTTCTACGGCCTCAATCGGAACAAGCGCTCCCTGACGCTGAACCTGAAGCAGCCCGAAGGCCGCGAGGCGCTGAAGCGGCTGGTGCGCCACTACGACGTGCTGGTGGAGAGCTTCCGGCCCGGCGTCATGGACAAGCTGGGCGTGGGCGAGTCCGCGCTGCGCGCGGAGAACCCCCGGCTCATCTACTGCGCCATCTCCGGCTACGGGCAGACGGGGCCGGATCGGCTGAAGGCGGGGCATGACTTGAACTACGCGGCCCGAGCCGGCCTGCTGGGCTACGGCGGAGAGGCCGGCGGCGCGCCCGCGTTTCCCGGCGTGCAGATGGGGGACATTGGCGGCGGCAGCCTCTTCGCGCTGGTGGGCATCCTGGCGGCGCTGCACGAGCGTGAGCGCACGGGGCAGGGGCGCTTCGTGGACGTGTCCATGACGGACGGCGCGCTGGCCTTCCTGCACATGCACCTGGCGTCGCGCCTCTACATGGGGACGGAAGGCGTCGCCCTTCAGCGGGGCAAGGAGGCGCTCAACGGTGGCTACGCGTGCTACGGCCTGTATCGCACGGCGGATGACCGGTGGCTCGCGGTGGGCGCGCTGGAGCCCAAGTTCTTCGCGGGCGTGTGTGAGCGGCTGGGGCGTCCGGAGCTGCTGGAGGACGCCTACGCCCCGGGTGAGTCCGGCGCGCGCGTGAAGGCGGAGCTGACGCGCCTGTTCGCCGAGCACCCTCTGGCGTACTGGCAGGAGCGCTTCGCGGGCTCCGACCTCTGCATCGAGCCCGTGGCGGAAGGGGACGACGTGCTGAAGGACCCGCAGCTCCAGGCCCGGGGCCTCTTCGTGGAGGCGGAGGACGCGGTGCTGGGCCGCAAGGTGACGCACCTGCTGACGCCACTGCGCATGGGCGAGACGCCGCTGCGCGCGCCGCCCACGCTGGGGCAGCACTCGCGGGAGATTCTGGAAGCGGCGGGCTTTACCGCGCAGGAGCTTGCGCGGCTGGGGCACTGACGGCGGGCGTCCGCCACAGGGCCTCGCCGCGCGCGGCGTGGCAGGTGTCGCCCAACAAGTCCAACGCGAGCTGCGGCTGCCGTTCGGCCAGCGCTGGCCACCCGTCGAAGGCGCCACCGGCTTCCAGCCGGCGCACGGTGTGCTCCAGGGCCGTGCGCGCCCGCTCTACCGTCTGCTGCTGGGCCTTCGTGGGCCGCCACCGGGTGTCGTCGCGGTAGCGGCCGAGCGTCTCCAGCAGGTGGCCCTGGAACTTCAGCATCTGCACCAGCAGGGGCAGCCGGTGCGCGAACGGCGCGTCGGCCAGCGCCGCCTCGTACTGCCGGCCTTCCGAGTCCAGCCGGTACAGCAGCACGTCCACCTGCGCGTCCAGCCGCTTGCGCCACACCTTGCGCACGGAGGCATGCCGGGCCCAGCCCGCCACGGCCTGGAAGTAGTGAAGCCCGCCGCACGGGTGGGCGTAGATGCCTTGCTTTCGCTTGGGGACCTGCGTCCGCCCCGCGCGCATCGCCGCGGACAGCTCGGCCTGGGCGGCTTCGAGCGTGGCGAGCGCGTCCCGCATCACCGTGTCGATGTGGACCGTCGTGCCCTCGCTGGTGCGGAACGTGGTGCCGGGCTCCATCGCCAGGGACAGTGCGTCCAGCGCCCAGGCACCCTCGGGATGGGCCACGAGCGAGGGGCGGAAATCGAGCTGCAACTGCTCCACCAGCGCCTGCACCATGACGGGGCCCCAGGACGCATTGAAGCGGTGGCGCGCCGGGTAGCCCGCGTGCAGCAGGCTCTTGAGCTGAAGGGCGGGGTGGGGCTCCACCGGCGTGCCGTTGGCGGTTCGGCTGTCGAAGAAGAGCCGCTGGGCGGCGGCGGGCGAGTGGGACGGCGGCGGTGTCCGGCGCAGGTAGCGCGCGATGATGGCGTCCGCCGCGGGCTGACCGTCGCGGGTGCGGAAGTCCCGGCCGTCCAGCGCCAGGCCATGGGCCAGCGCCCAGGCGTTGTCGGGCGTGGCGGCCCACTGCCTGCACCGGGAGGCCAGCAGCGAGGACACGTCGGACGGAGGCGCCGCACTCCCCGGGGCCCGCAGTTGGACAGTGGACGGCGCCACCGCGGGCCACGTCACCTCCGCACGCGCGCCAGCCGGGGCGGCGGCGCCCAGTCCCATGGTGAGGCTCACGAGGAGGATGGCGGTCATCGTCATGCGGTGGGCAGCCGGGGGGAGCTTATTCGCTCGGGCGCGCCAGCGACACCCGCGACGTCCTACGCGCGCCGACCCGAAGCATGGGCCGGCGCGCGTGAGGGTAAAGCTCAGCTCGCCTGGGAGTCGCCGCTGGCCGATTCCGCCTCGGCCGTCAGGCGCGCCAGCATCCGCTCCAGGATGCCGAACACGGCGTCGCGGTCCTCGGGGCTCATCAGGCTCAGCACGCGCCGCAGGCTGGCGTCCATGCCCCGGTCGATGCGGGCGAAGACGCTGCTGCCCTGCTCGGTGAGGCGCACGACGACGGCGCGCCGGTCCTCCACGTCCCGGGTCCGCTCCACCAGACCCATGCTCTCCAGGCGGTCCACCACACCGGTGATGGTCTTCCGGGTGATGCCCACCCGCAGGGCCAGGACGCCCACCTGCACCGGACCGTCGTTGCCCAGCCACGACAGCGCATGCATCTGCGTGGGCGTGAGCTGGAGGTCCTCGCAGATGCCCGCCAGCGGGTTCTTCAGGGAGCGGTAGCGGCTGAACTCAATCAGCAACTCGTGGAGGCGCCGCGACTCGGGCGTGGAGGTCTCGACGTCTTCCTCCATCAGACCGTGGCTCTCCTCGGAGCCACCGTCCTCGGGAGGGTCCTGGCCCTCCGCACCCGGGTCGCCGCGCCGATTCGCGAGCGCGGCCGGTTTGTCATCCGGCCGCCGCATCAGGCGGTCTCCACCCGGGCCGCAGCGGCCACGGAAGGCGATTCAGCGCCGTGCTTCGGACCCACCGCGTGCGGCGTACCGGAGGTCGCGTCCGGACCCTTGCGCCGCTTGAACTTCTCGGTGAGCTGATCCATCAGCGAGTACACCACCGGCACCACGCCCAGGGTGAGGAACGTGGACGTCACCAGACCGCCGATGATGGTGATGGCCATGGGCGCGCGCGTCTCCGCGCCGTCACCCTTGGCGACCGCCACCGGAATCATGCCGGCGATCATCGCGATGGTCGTCATCAGGATGGGACGCAGACGCACGGGAGCGGCCTGGAGCAGGGCTTCCGTCGCCGTCTTGCCTTCCTCACGCAACTGCAGCGTGAAGTCCACCAGGAGGATGCCGTTCTTCACCACCAGCCCCATGAGCATGATGACGCCGATGAGGGCGAACATCGACATGGCCTGACCGGTGACGAGCAGACCGCCAATGGCGCCGATGAGGGCGAAGGGCAGCGACATCATGATGGTGAAGGGGTGGACGAAGCTCTCGAACTGCGCCGCGAGAATCATGTAGATGAGGATGATGCCCAGCAGCAGGGCGGAGCCGAAGGCCGCCACGGCCTTGCCCATCTCCTTCGCGTTACCCTCGAAGTCGTAGATGACCGTCTTGGGCAGCTCCTTCTCCGCGTACGCGTTGAGGAAGTTGATGCCGTCGCTCAGCGCGTAGCCCGAGGCCAGGTTCGCCAGCAGGGTGATCTGCCGCTTCTGCGACTCGCGGTCGATCTGCACTGGGCCGTCGGCCGGGGTGATGGTCGCGAAGTTGCGCAGCTCCACCAACTGGCCCGTCATGCTGCGCACGGTCAGCTTGCCCAGCGCGTCGGCGGAGGCCAGCGTCTGCGGCGGCAGGGCCACCTTGATTTCGTACGTCTCGCCACCCTCGCGGTAGTCGCCGAACTTGTCGCGGCCCAGGAAGGCACGCAGCGTGGCACCCAGCGAGGCCGCCGGGACGCCCAGGCTGGCCGCGCGCTCGCGGTCCACCTTGACGTCGTACTGCGGCTTGCCGGAGCGGAACGTCATGTCCACGTCCACCAAGCCCGGATTCTGGCGCATGGTGGCCTGCACCTTTTCGGCGGCCTTGATGACCTCGTCCCAGTTGTCACCGCGGAGGTTGAACTGAATCTGCTGCGTGCGGGCACCGCCGCCGCCCACGGCCGCGATGTCCTGCACCGTGACGGTGACGCCGCTGCGAGGGGTGATGGCGCCGCGCAGGTACGTCTTCAGCTCGCCCTGGTTGAAGGCGCGGTCCTTCAGCGGCACCAGGTTGATGAGCAGCTCTCCCTTGTGCACTTCCTCCTGCACGCCGCCACCGGCGGTGGCGAAGGTGGAGTCGATGCCGGGCAGGGCGCGGACCTGCGCGTCCAGCGCGTCCAGCTCCGCCTGCGTCTCCTGCAGCGTGGAGCCGATGGGGAGCTCCACCGCCAGCTTGATGTTGCCGTTGTCCTGCTCCGGGATGAACGTGAACTTCAGGAAGCTGGCCATGAAGAGGGTGAGGAAGAGCACCACCACGGCGATCACCAGGGTGATGGCCCGGTGCCGCAGGATGCTGGCCAGGATGTTTCGGTAGCCCGTCTCAGTGGCGACCAGCACCTTCTCCACCGCCGCGGAGATGCCCGTGGGGTTGCCATGGTGGCTCAGCATGCGCGCCGACAGCATGGGCGTGAGCGTCATGGACACGGCGTAGGAGATGAGCACCGCCACGGCCACCGTGACGCCGAACTGGTAGAAGAACATGCCCATCGTTCCGTCCATGAAGGCCACGGGGATGAACACGGCGACGATGGCGAGCGTCACGGCGAACACCGCGAGCGCAATCTGGCTGGCGCCCTCGAGCGCCGCCTGCATGGGCGTCTTTCCCTCTTCCAGGTGACGGACGATGTTCTCGATGACCACGATGGCGTCGTCGATGAGCAGACCGATGGACAGCGTCAGCGCCAGCATCGTGACGACGTTGAACGTGAAGCCCAGGGCCGCCATGACGGCGAAGGTCCCGACGACGGACACCGGCAGCGCGACGGCGGCCACCAGCGTGGAGTTCAGGTTGCGCAGGAACACCAGCACGATGAGCACCGCGAGGAAGCCACCGAGCACCAGGTCGAACTGCACCGCGGCGATGGACGAGCGGATGAACCGCGAGTTGTCCGTCACCATCTCCGTGCGCACGCCTTCGGGCAGCAGGCTGTTGACCTCTCCCAGGGACTCCTTGATGGACTCGGCCACCTGCACCGTGTTGGAGCCGGACTGCTTGCGCACCACCAGCGCCACGGCGCTGCGGTCACCGCTCTTGGCGCTGGAGCGCGCCTCTTCCGGACCGTCCACCACGTCGGCCACGTCACGCACGCGCACCGGCGCGCCGTTGGGGCTGGCGATGATGATGTTGCGCAGCTCGTCCACGCTCTTGGCCTCGGACGTCAGGCGCACCACGCGCTCACGGCCGCTGTCCATGGTGCGGCCACCCGGGACGTCCAGGTTCTGCGCCTGCACGGCCTGGCTCACGTCGCTGACGGCCAGCCCGAAGCCACGCAGCCGCTCCGGATCCACGACGATCTGGATTTCGCGCTCACGGCCACCGACCACGTCGATGCTGCCCACGCCCGGCTGACGCTGGAGGGCGGGCTTCACGACGTCCTCGGCGACGCGCGTCATCTCTTCAATAGGGAGCGCGCCGGACAGCGACAGCGTCATGATGGGCGCCGCGCCGATGTCGAACTTCTCCACCACCGGCGTCTCGATTTCCGTCGGCAGCTTGCTCAGCGTGGCCTGGACGCGGTCCCGCACGTCCTGCGACGCCACGTCCACCTTGGTGTCCAGGGTGAAGCGGACGACGATCTGGGACACGCTCTCCAGGTTGATGGAGCGCAGCTGCTCCACGCCGTTGAGGGTGTTGAGCGCCTCCTCCAGCGGGTCACTGACGTTCTTCTCCATCGACTCCGGGTCCGCGCCGGGCAGCACCGTGGTGACGGTGACGACGGGGAACTCGACGTCGGGGAACTGGTCCACGCCGATGCGTGGGTAGGCATTGATGCCAAAAACGACCACCGCGAGCATCAGCATCGCGGTGAACACAGGGCGGGTGATGAATGTCTTGAGCATTCAGGAGCTCCGAACTTGAGAGGGGAGGGCAGGCGTCACTGCACTACGCGGACGGCCGTGCCCTCCTTCACGTCCAGGGAGGAGTCGGCGAGCACGCGCTCGTCGGCGCCCAGTCCCTGGAGGATGCGGACGTAACCAGGCAGCACTCGCTCGACGCGCACATCCCGCTTGCGCACCGTGCCGTCCTGCACCACCCACACGAAGCCCTCCTGGCCCCGGGCGCTGACGGCCTGGGTGGGGAGGAAGAGGCCCTTGTCGTCGTCGGCCTGATTCACGGTCGAGAAGTCCAGCTCCACCAGGGCGCCGGGACGCAGCGCCGGGGACGGCTCACCGACCACGTCCGCCAGCACCTCCACCGTGCGGTTGGAGGCGTCCACCACCGCGCCCACGACGGCCACCTGCACGTCGAAGCGCGCGCCGCTGGGGCTCACCGTGCCCTGCGTCTTGCTGCCCACGCGGACCTTGTCCACCACGGACTCGGGGACCTGCGCGCGAACTTCCAGCCCCGTCGTGTCGACGATGCTGAACACGGGCGTGGAGGGCGTCATCGCCACCGAGTCACCGACGTTCTTCGTGCGGGCCGTGATGACGCCGTCGAAGGGGGCGATGATGGAGTGGTCACGCAGCATCTCCTCCGCCAGCCGCAGCCCGGCGGCGGCCTGGGCGGCCTGGGCGGCGGCCTGCTTCTGGCCAATCACGGCCTGATCCAGCCCCGCGGCGGCCACGCCACCGGACTCCGCCACCTTCCGGGTGCGCTCCAGGGAGGACGTGGCCAGCTCCAGCGCCGCGTCCGCGGCCTGCTTCACCGCGCGCGCCTGCTCCACGCTGATGGCGACGTTGGAGGCGTCCAGCGCCGCCAGCACCTGGCCCTTCTTCACCTTGTCGCCCACCCGCACGTTCATCCTCGAGATGGTGCCGGTCGCCTGGGGCCCCAGGACCGCCTCGTTCTTCGAGCGGATCTGCCCCGTCACGCGGGTGACGTCGGCGCTCAACTCCGTGGCTGGAGTGATGGCGCGCACGCCCAATGCCGCGGGACCCGTCTGCTCGGGGAGGGCCGGCTTGTTGCTGGCCTTGCCACAGCCCGTCGTCACCACCGCTGCCACTGCCGCGGCCATCCACATGCGTCGAATCACGGTCGTCCTGCTCCTGCCGGTCACGGGGCGCCTGGCCCCAGGGAGACACTTGCGAGCCGGCTTCTACATGGAAAGTCTGCGGCCCGGAAACTACAGTCTCTGAACTGTCTGTCAAGGGGATACTCCGGAGTGCGGACTATCTTTCCTCCGGCACGTCTAACGGCCGTCCGCCGAGCGGGCAGGTGAAAATGACACGACGCGGTGCATCCGTCCGCTGGCCTGAAGGAGGGGAGCGGTGTGCCGGGGAGGCGGTGCTTGTGGCACCTAGAGGCCCCTGTTATTGATTCAAGAATCAATCCTTTCGCGCCGAGGACACCCCATGCCCCACCCATTCACCGAGGAACACGAGGCCTTCCGCAACACGGTGCGCAGCTTCGTGGAGAAGGAGATGACCCCACACGGCCTCGAGTGGGACCGGGCGGGCATCTTCCCCAAGGAGCTGTTCCGCAAGGCGGGGGACCTGGGCTTCCTGGGCATCAACCACGACCCGAAGTACGGCGGTAGCGGGTTGGACTACTGGTACGTGACGGTGTTCGCGGAGGAGCTGAGCCGCAGCCTCAACGCGGGCGTGAACATGGCGCTGCTGGTGCAGAGCCAGATGGCCACGCCCATCATCAACGAGATTGGAACGGACGAGCAGAAGCGCGAGTTCCTGGAGCCGGCGCTCAAGGGCGAGAAGATCGCCGCGCTGGGCGTGAGCGAGCCGGGGTGCGGCTCGGACGTGGCCAGCATCAAGACGACGGCGCGCCGGGACGGGGATGACTACGTCATCAACGGCTCGAAGATGTGGATCACCAACGGCACGCGGGCGGACTTCATCACCCTGGCGGTGCGCACGGGCGAGGCCGGCTACGGCGGCATCTCCCTGGTGACGTTCCCCACGGACGTGAAGGGCTTCGGCGTCTCCAAGAAGCTGGACAAGGTGGGCAACCTGTCCTCGGACACCGCCGTCCTCTACTTCGAGGACTGCCGGATTCCGGCCCGCTACGTCCTGGGCGAGGAGAACGAAGGCTTCTACCACATCATGACCAACTTCCAGGGTGAGCGCCTGGTGGGCGCCATCACCACGGTCGCGGGCATGGAGCGGATGGTGGAGGACTCCATCCGCTACGGCAACGAGCGCGAGGCCTTCGGCCGGCCGCTGATGAAGTTCCAGGTGTGGCGCCACAAGTTCGTGGAGCACCTGACGGCCATCGAAGCGGCCAAGCGCCTGACGTACCACGCGGTGGACCTCTTCGACCGGAAGGAGAACCCGGTGAAGGAGGTCTCCATGGCGAAGCTGTTCGCGGGGGACCTGGCCCAGCGCGTGGCCTACGACTGCCAGCAGTTCTACGGCGGCATGGGCTACGTGGAGGAGACCTCCATCGCCCGCATGTGGCGCGACGTGCGCCTCATCACCATCGGCGGCGGCACCTCCGAGGTGATGAAGGAGATCATCTCGAAGATCTACGGCTTCTAGCGCCGCGCACTCAGGCGCCGTGGCCCAGGCTCATCCCTTCCAGGGGCTTGGGCCCGCTGTCGAGCTCGGCGTGCATGACGGTGTCGTCACGCACGCCCTCCCACTTGGACACCACCAGCGTCGCCACCGTGTTGCCGATGACGTTGGTGATGGCCCGGGCCTCGGACATGAAGCGGTCCACGCCCAGCAGCAGGGCCACGCCTTCCACGGGCACCTTGCCGTTGAGCGCCGCCAGCGTGGCCATCAGCGTGATGAAGCCCGAACCCGTCACGCCCGCCGCGCCCTTCGACGTCAGCAGCAGCACGCCCAGCAAGGTGAGCTCCTCGCCCAGCGAAAGGTCCACGTTCACCGCCTGGGCGATGAAGATGGCCGCCATCGTCAGGTAGATGCACGTCCCGTCCAGGTTGAAGGAGTACCCGGTGGGCAGCACCAGCCCGACGGCGCCCCGGTCGCAGCCCAGCGTCTCCAGCCGCTTGAGCAGCCGGGGCAGCGCGGACTCCGATGACGACGTCCCCAGCACGAGCAACAGCTCGCTGCGCATATAGCGCAGCAGCTTCCACAGCGAGAAGCCGGACAGCCGCGCCACCAGCCCCAGCACCAGGAACACGAAGAGGGCGCAGGTGACGTAGACGGCGATGAGCAGCCGGCCCAGGGAGCTGAGCGATTCGACACCGAACTTACCCACGGTGAAGGCCATGGCGCCGAAGGCGCCCAGCGGCGCCAGCTTCATGATCATCCCGACGATGCCGAAGAAGACCTGCGCCAGGTCATCCGACAAGTCGAGCACGCGCTGTCCCATGGGCCCCAGGCGGGTGAGCGCCACGCCCGTCAGCACGGCGACGAGCAGCACCTGGAGCAACTTCCCCTCGGTGAAGGCCGACAGGAAGTCATGCGGGATGATGTCCAGGAGGAAGGGGATGGTGCCCTGCTGCGACGCGGACGCGCGGTACTGGGTGATGCCGGAGGTGTCGATCTGCGCCGGGTCGATGTTCATCCCCGCGCCGGGCTTCAGGGTGTTCACCACCACCATGCCCACGACGAGCGCCAGCGTCGTCAGGACTTCGAAGTAGATGAGCGCCTTGAGGCCGATGCGGCCCACGTGCTTGAGGTCGCCCATCTTCGCGATGCCCGCGACGATGGTGAGGAAGATGACCGGTGCGATGATCATCTTCACCAGTTTGATGAAGCCGTCGCCCAGCGGCTTCATGGACTCCCCCAGGTCCGGCCGCAGCCATCCGAGGATGACGCCCACCGCGATGGCCAGCAGCACCTGGACGTACAGATTCTTCAACCACCGCATCCGCACCCCTCTCTCGGGAGGCAGCGGACTATAGCGCCCCGGTTCGGCGCTTCGTTGGCGCCAGGCGCCGGCGGACCTCGGGGGCTTCGGGTGGCGGGCTGCGTCACTTCTTGCGGAACAGCGACTCCGCGGCGTTCAGCAGGGCGTCCCGGCTCTCCTTCTCATGGATGCCGCCTTCGCCAATCTGGAACAGCTCACAGAAGTTGGCGCCGTCCTTGTCCTTGGGCACCTCGGCGAAGGGCTCCTTGCACTCCTTCGCCACGCCCAGGTCGAAGTGACGGCAGTTGCGGCACGAACGGATGTCCTCGCCGCAGTGGGGGCACTCGTCACGCCGGCCCACCTGGTTCGCGATGATGTCCAGTCGGTGTCCACAGTGCGCGCAGCCGGGCATGGCCTCCTCCATGAAACGGGGACGCCATTGTGCCAGCGGGCCGCGCCCGGCGGCGAGCGCTCAGCGCTGCGGACTGGGCATCAACGCCTGGACGGGCTCCGGGGAGGCGGACTCCCGGTCGGTGCCTTCGTGTGCCCCGCTGCCGGTGGCATCGAGCAACTGGTCGTTCAGCCGCTTGAGGAGGAACAGGAGGTACGCGGAGACGGTGGCCAACGCGGCGATCAGCACGCCCAGCAGCATCCCGCGCTGCCATCCGTGTGCCTTCTCCAGGATGGCCCGGCGCTCCGCGAACGTCTTCAGTTGGGCATCCGCCGCGGCGCCGTCGAACCGGGCCGCGTAGTCCTCCGCCTGGGCGGTGCCGCGCTCCATCAGCCACTGGCCCTGCACCTGGAGGGCGTCCGCGCGGGTGTAGCAGTAGGCGGCGCCCCCAGCCGACAGCAGGGAGATGCACAGCGCCGTCATCACGCTCCGGGTCGTGCCCATCCTACGTCCTCCGGACTGGCCGTTGCACGGGGAGTGACACCCGCGACTGCTCCGGCTTCCCGAAGACAGTAGCGGATGCTAGGGAGCCCCCCTGACATGGGCAAGCCCTACCGTCCTAAAGACCACTATTTCCAGAAGGCCAAGCAAGAGGGCCTGCGGGCACGTTCGGCCTTCAAGGTTGATGAACTCATCAAGCGCTTCCCCATGGTGAAGAAGGGGCACGTCGTGCTCGACCTGGGGGCGGCGCCAGGAGGTTTCCTCCAGATATTGGCGGACGCCGTGGGGCCGAAGGGCCGCGTCATCGGCGTGGACATCGTCGCCATCCGTCCCTTCAGCCAGCCCTTCGTGCAGACGGCGGTGCTGGACGTGCTCGCGGATGACTTCGACGCGAAGCTGACCGAGCTCCATGCCGGCCCCTTCGACGCCGTCATCTCCGACATGGCCCCCAAGACGAGCGGCATCAAGGCCACCGACGAGGCGCGCAGCCTGCGGCTGGCGGGCAAGGCGCTGGAGTTGGCCGCGGCGCGGGGGCGGCCCGGGTCGTCCTTCGTGGCCAAGGTCTTCATGGGCCGGGACTTCGAGGACTTCCGCAACCAGATCCGCGCCCTCTTCGAAGAGGTGAAGGTGGTCCGGCCGGAAGCCACCCGCGGCGCCAGCATGGAGGTCTACCTGGTGGGTCTTCGCCGCCGTGCGCCAGAGGCCCCGGAGGCGAACTGACGTTCATTGTGGAACGTTCGGGTGTCCAGCTGTGTCTAGAGTGCCGACATGCATCGGACCCCCTGGACCCGCGCACCCTTTGTTCGCTTCTGGCTGTTCGCCCTGCTGCTGCTGACCTCGCCCGTGCTGGGGCAGGGCAAGGCGCCGCCTTCGTGGAAGGCCATCGAAGGGATGGTCGAAGAGCAGAAGCTGGAGGCCGCCGCCCAGGGCGCCGAGGCCCGGCTGGCGCAGGCGAAGTCCAAGGGCGACGAGGCCGAGTGGACGCGCGCGCTGGTGCGCACGGTGCAACTGCGCACCGACTTGCATGGCTACGAGACGGCGGTGCGCTTCCTGCGCGAGCAGCCCTGGCCCAAGGGCACGTTGCCTCGCGCGACGCTGAACCTCTTCTACGCGAACGCGCTCGTCGCCTATGCGCAGGCCTACGGCTGGGAGGTGCGCCAGCGCGAGTCCGTGGCGTCCTCCGGTCCGGTGGACCTCAAGGCGTGGACCTACGAGGAGATTCTGACCGAGGCCCAGCGGGCCTATGAGGAAGTGTGGAAGCAGCGGCAGCAACTTGGCGGTGAGCCCCTGAAGGCGCTGTCCGAGTACGTGAAGCCCAACACCTATCCGCAGGGGCTGCGCTCCACGCTGCGGGATGCCGTGTCGTACCTGCGCGTGTCGCTGCTGGCGGACAGCTCGCACTGGCGGCCCGAGCAGGCCAATGAGGTGTTCCGGCTGGACCTGGGCGCGCTCCTGGAGGGGACGCCCAAGGTGGTGCTGACCGACCCCGGCGTCCATCCGCTGGTGAAGGTGGCAGCGGTGCTCGGGGACCTGGAGGGGTGGCACCAGTCCGCGGGACGGCGCGAGTCGGCGTTGGAGGCCCGGCTGCAGCGCTACACGGTGCTGCACCAGCACTTCACGGACACGGCCGACCGGACCCGCATCCGGCAACACCTGGCCGCCTTGCTGCCCGCGTTCCGCGACGTGCCGTGGTCGACCATGGGGCAGGCCCAGCTCGTGGAGATGGAGCGAGTGGCGGACCACGCCGTGCGTGCCCACTCGCTGGCGAAGGCGTGCGCGGCCACCTACCCCCAGTCCACGGGGGCGCAGCGCTGCCGCGTGCTCATGGCCGCCATCGAGGCGCCCGAGTTCAGCATGGGCTCGCTGGCGTCGGACGGGCCGGGCCGCCGCTCCGTCGAGGTCACCCACCGCAACGTGTCCATGCTGCACTTCCGTGCGTACTCCGTGGACCTGGAGAAGCGGCTGGCCCAGGTGGATGACTACAACCTCATGCCGGACAGTGCGCCGTTGAAGGCCCTGGTGAAGGGCCAGCGTCCGGTGGCCACCTGGAGCGTGCCGCTGCCGAAGACGGAGGACTTCCGGGAGCACCGCACCTTCGTCACGCCGCCGCTCACGGCCCGGGGGACGTACGTCATCATGGCCTCCGCCCACGAGGACTTCCGCGCGACGAACAACCGCATCGTCGCGGTGTACCTGACGGTGACGCCCTGGGTCATCGTCGCGCGGCCCTCGAACGGGGACCTGCTGGAGGTGCGGTTGGTGGACGGCGACACCGGCGAGCCCGTGTCGAAGGTGCCCCTGCGCCTCATCCGCGTCGACTACAGGCAGGGCTTCAAGGAGGTGGCGCGCATCCTCTCGGACGCGGACGGCGCGGCCACCTTCGACTCGGTCCCGGGCGATGGCTACCGCAGCTACGTCCTGGTGGCCGGCGTCGGACGGAACGCGCTGCTGCACCCGGGCCAGGTGCCGTTCTACAAGCGCCATCAGCCCGGGGACGTCCAATCGGCGCTCGTCTTCACCGATCGCGCGGTGTACCGCCCCCAGCAGAAGGTGCTGTGGAAGGCGGTGGCCTTCAGCGGCCGGGGCGAGCAGGCGCGCTATCAGACGCTGGCGGACCGCCCGCTCCAGGTGACGCTGTTCGACCCGAACCACCAGGTGGTGGAGTCCCGGGAGGTCCGCACCAACGACTTCGGCTCCGCCGCGGGCGAGTTCACGATTCCCACCGGCCGGATGCTGGGGGCGTGGTCCGTAATCGTGAGCGCGGGGGGCCGCGCGGCGATTCGCGTGGAGGAGTACAAGCGGCCCACCTTCGAGGTGACGCTGAAGGACGCGAAGGCGCAGCTGCGCCTCAACCGGCCCGCGACATTCCAGGGCGAGGCCCGCTACTACTTCGGCATGCCGGTGACGTCCGGCTCCGTGCGGTGGCGTGCGTTCCGCGAGCCGGTGCTGCCCTGGTGGTGGTGGGGCCCGCCGTCCGGGTCCTCGCAGCGGGAGGTGGTGGCGACGGGCACGTCGCCGCTGGGCGCGGACGGAGGCTTCACCATCGGTTTCACCCCCGAGGCGGATGAGCGGTCCGCGGCCACTCCGGGGCTGACGTGGAACTACCGCATCGAGGCGGACGCGACGGACGAAGGCGGTGAGACGCGCTCGGCCAGCAGGGCCTTCCGGCTGGGCTTCGTCGCCGTGGAGGCGCGCGTGGACCTGGACACGGGGTTCCTCCGCGAGGGCGCCGTGGCCGAGGTCCGGCTGACGCGCTCCACGCTGGATGGCGCGCCGCAGCCGGGGCCGGGCAAGTGGCGGCTGGTGGCGCTGAATCAGCCCGCGCAGCCCTTGCTGCCCGCGGACGAGCCCCAGGGCCTGCCGGAGTACAAGGACCCCGAGGCGGTGTTCACGCCCACGCCTGGAGACAACCTGCGTCCTCGGTGGTTCGGCGCGTATTCGCCGGAGTCCACCATTCGCGGCTGGACGGATGGGGCCCAGCAGGCGACCGGCTCGGTGCAGCACGACGCCGAGGGCCTGGCCGTGCTGAAGCTGCCGTCGCTCAAGGCGGGCGCGTACCGGCTCCACTACGAGACGACGGACGCCTTCGGTCAGACGTACACCGTGGGGCGCGAGCTGGTGGTGGCCGGGAAGACGACGCCCCTCGCGGTGCCCGCGATGCTGGTGGCCGAGCGGGAGACGGCGCGGGTGGGGGAGGTGGCGCGGTTGATGGCCGTCTCGGGGTTCAAGGGCCAGCCGCTGCTGCTCGACATCTATCAGGGCGAGCGGCTCATCTCCCGGCGCAAGCTCACCGCGGGCCAGTCTTCCGGAGTCGTGGAGGTGCCGGTGACGGCGGAGCTGCGCGGCGGCTTCACCGTGGCGCTGTCCACGGTGCGTGACTACCAGTTCCTGTTCTTCTCGAAGTCCATCTTCGTTCCCTGGGACGACAAGGAGCTGCAGCTGGAGTTCGCCACCTTCCGCGACACGCTGCGACCGGGCGCGAAGGAGACCTGGCGCGTGACGGTGAAGGGGCCGAAGGGCGCGAAGGTGGAGGCGGGCACGGCCGAGCTGCTCTCGTACATGTATGACCAGTCACTGGACCTGTTCGCGAAGCAGACGCCGCCCAGCGTGGCGTCGCTGTATCCCCAGCGGCACGCCTCCGTGGACATGCAGTCGTCGGCGAGCATGGGTGACACCCGGTGGGTGGTGAACGCGCGATATGGCGAGGTGCCGGGCTGGTCACCGCCTGCGCCTGACGCCTTGCTCTTCGGGGAGGGCTTCGAGGTGGGCGGCCCAGGCCGGCGGCGGATGCGACAGATGGTTCGTGGTGGGATGGGCGGCATGCGGGAGGGCGCCGTGCCAAGGGCCACCATGGCACCGGCGCCGGGCGCCCCGCCGCCCCCGCCGCTCGCCGAGGCGCCTGCCCGGGCTGAGGCGAAGATGCAGGCGGACAAGGAAGAGCGCTTTGGCAGCGGGGGAGCGACTCCGGATGCGCCGCAGCCGCTGCGCTCCAACTTCGCGGAGACCGCGTTCTGGGCGCCCCAGGTGCTCACCGGGGCGGATGGCTCGGCGACGCTGGAGTTCACCGTGCCGGACTCGGTGACGGCGTGGAGCGTCTGGGTGCACGCCATCACGCGTGACTTGAAGGGCGGCTCGCTGCAGCGCACCTCCCGGAGCGTGAAGGAGCTGATGGTGCGCCCCTACGTGCCGCGCTTCCTACGCGAGGGCGACCGCGCGGTGTTGGAGGTGATGGTGAACAACGCGGCGTCGCGCCCGATGCAGGGCACGCTCACGTTGGACATCCAGGACCTGGAGCTGCAGAAGAGCGTGCTGTCGGACTTCGGCGTCCAGAAGGCGTCGCAGTCCTTCCGCGTGGAAGCAGGGAAGGGGACGCGCCTGCGCTTCCCGCTCACCACGCCCACGCGGGTGGGGCCCGTTGCCTTCCGGGTGGTGGCGCGCTCGGAGAACCACAGTGATGGTGAGCTGCGCCCGCTGCCGGTGTTGCCGGGCCGGATGCACCTGGCGCAGTCGCGCTTCGTGACGCTGAAGGGCAAGGACTCCAAGACGATGCAGTTCGAGGACCTGCGCGCGGGCGGGGACCCGACGCGGGTGAACGAGCAACTGGTCGTCACGGTGGACACGCAGTTGTTCTATTCGGCGCTCCAGGCGCTGCCGTACCTGGTGGACTACCCCTACGAGTGCACGGAGCAGACGCTCAACCGCTTCGTGTCGACGGGCATCCTGTCCAGCCTGTACGGGCAGTACCCGTCGGTGGCGCGGATGGCCAAACAACTGAGCGAGCGCCCCACCCAGTTGGAGACGTGGGACGCGGTGGACCCCAACCGGAAGATGGCGCTGGAGGAGACGCCCTGGCTGGAGATGGCGAAGGGCGGCGCCGGGCCGGAGGCCGGTCTGGTGAAGGTGTTGGACCCGAAGGTCGCCGCCGCCGAGCGCACGTCCGCGCTGGCGAAGCTCCGCAAGGCGCAGACGTCCAGCGGCGGCTTCCCCTGGTGGGCGGGGGGGCCTCCGTCGCCGTACATGACGCTCTACATCGTGCATGGCCTCTCCCGCGCGATGGAGTTCGGCGTGGAAGTCCCGCCGGAAATCACCCGGGGCGCCTGGGGCTACCTGGCGCGGCACTTCCGCGAGGAGTACGCGACGAAGCTGATGAAGGAGGAGCGAGGCTGGGAGTTCCTCACGTTCCTCAACTACACGGCCTCCGCGTATCCGAACGCGAGCTACACCGGTGATGCCCTCACCGAGGCGGAGCGGGCGTGGATGCTCGCGTTCAGCTACAAGCACTGGAAGAAGCACTCGCCCTACCTCAAGGGCTACCTGGCGCTGACGCTGAAGCGCGCGGGGCGCGGCGCGGACGCCAACCGCGTCTGGGAGAGCGTCATGGACTCGGCGAAGACGAGTCCCGAGCTGGGCACCTACTGGGCGCAGGAGGACCGCAGCTGGCTCTGGTACAACGACACCACGGAGACGCACGCCTTCGCGCTGCGCACGCTGACGGAGCTCAATCCGAAGGACGCGCGCCGCGAGGGCCTGGTCCAGTGGCTGCTGCTGAACAAGAAGCTCAACCACTGGAAGTCCACTCGCGCCACGGCGGAGTCGGTGTACGCGCTGGTGAAGTACCTCCAGGCGGAAGGCGCGCTGGGCGTGCGCGAGGACGCCCAGGTGACGGTGGGCCCGCGCGTGGTGCGCATGTCCTTCGCCCCGGACGAGTACACGGGCAAGAAGAACCAGGTCGTCGTGCCCGGGCCGGAGTTGAACCCGGCGACGATGAGCTCGGTGGTGGTGGAGAAGACGACGCCGGGCTTCGCCTTCGCATCCGCGACGTGGCACTTCTCCACGGAGAAGCTGCCGGACAGCGACCGTGGGGACTTCTTCCAGGTGTCGCGGCGCTACTTCCTGCGTGAGCGACAGGGGAAGGACGCCAGGCTCGTGCCGCTGGCCGAGGGCGCCGTGGTGCTCCCCGGAGACGAAGTGGAGGTGCAGCTCTCCCTGCGTGCGAAGCACGCGGCGGAGTACGTGCACCTGAGAGATCCGCGCGCCGCGGGCTTGGAGCCGGAGAACGTGCAGTCCCGCCACCGCTGGGACTTGGGCATCGTCTGGTACGAGGAGACGCGGGACTCCGGCACCAACTTCTTCTTCGAGCAGCTGCCCGCGGGTGAGTACACCTTCAAGTACCGGCTGCGCGCCAACATGGCCGGCCAGTTCAAGGTGGGCCCCGCCACGGTGCAGTCCATGTACGCGCCGGAGTTCACCGCGTACTCGGCCGGGGCGGTGCTCACGGTGGGCGCGGCGAAGTAGCGCGGTCCACCACGGGGAGTGGGCCCTTCAGCCCGGGCTCATTCCCCGCAGGTGGCCTTGTCGTCCGTGGGATGCAGGGTGGCGATGCCGTAGGTGCCATTGCGCGTGCCGCACCAGATGCGCCAGTTCGTCCCGCCCAGGTCCGGCGCCGAGTACACGCCGCCTTCCTTCTTGGCCCCGCCGCGCGCGCAGCACCGGGCGAAGGCGCGCGTGCCAATGGACATCAGGCCCACCGCGTCCGGCCCACGTGAGAAGCCGCCGACGCGCTTCTCACCGCAGGACCAGGGCGCCACGCCCTTGAAGCGGATGAGGTAGGCGTCACCCTTCAAGGCCGCGGCACCGCGCACCGGGCCCTGGTAGCAGAGGCGGCCCTCCGCCTCGAGCTGGGCATAACGCGGCAGGAAGTGCAGGCCGCCAATGGGGCCTCGCTGCCAGTCGTCGCCGCAGAAGACGTGCGTGAAGGCGTTGCGAGGCCCGGTGCTGACCCAGAGGCCGGTGAGCCAGTCGATGTTGGCCTGCCGCGCGCCGGGCCGGCCCGCCACGGACAGGGCCCGCTGGAGGCGCGGGTCGTCGTAGTGGCGCGAGAGGAAGCGCCGCACGTCGCCTTCACTCACGCTGACGTCGGGGCGCGCGGGGCACAAGTCCAACACCTCGCGGTCCATGGCGGACAAGGGCGGCGGCTTCGCGAACAGGGGCGCGCTGTCACACGTCGTCGAGCAGCCGGTGGCCGGCTTCCAGCTCGCGGAGCCGGCCAGCTCCTCGTCACCGTCGTTGTCAGCGTCACGCGCGGCCACGCGGCCCGCGGGGCCCCGCATCGTCACCTGTCGCGCCGAGTGGGCCCGGTCCGCGGCCACCAGGGCCGCCGCGCTCGGAGGGGCGGGCGCGGTGGACTCCGGCGAGCCTTCACACAACACCCAGCCTTCGGCGGACGCGCCGCTCAGCTTGCACCAGGCGCGGTTGGGGCCGCCCTTCTTCAGCAGGGGGTAGGGCCTCCCGGCCTCCACCGTGAAGACGACCTTGCGGGACTCGGGCTGCTCGAGGGCGTCCACCGTGACGTCAGACACGAAGACGCCGCGGCCCGCGAGGGCGGGCAGCGAGGCACCCAGCAACAGGGCGAGACAGGGGAGGGAAAGACGCATGGCGCACGGGAGTCTACAGCAGTCCCCGCCGTGCCCCTCAGAGGAGGGGCAGGGGGGCATGTCCTGCGCCTGCGACGGCCGTCACCGGCCGGAGATTCAACCGAGCTTCACGCGGGCTGCCTTCAGCTTGCCCACCTGCACTGTGTACTCGCCGGCGCCCAGCTCCGCCTTGACGTCCTGCACCTTCTCGCCGTTGACGCGCACGCCGCCCTGCGCCATCAGCTTGCGCGCCTCGGTGGCGGACGCGACCAGCTTCGACTCCGGCAGCAGCTTCGTCACCGGCAGCTTCTCCGCGCCGCCCAGGGACACCTCCACCAGGGGCAGCTCGTCCGTGGACAGCTCCTTCTTCGCGAAGCGCTTCTCGAAGTCCTCGGCGGCCTTCTTCCCGGCCTCCTCGCCCTGGAAGCGCGCCGTCATCTCCTGCGCGAAGCCGACCTTCACCGCCTTGGGGTGCAGCGCGCCGGACTCCACCTGGGCGCGCATTTCCGCCAGCTCCGCCCGCGTCTTCGCGGAGAGCAGCTCGTAGTACCGCCACATCAGGTCGTCGGTGATGCTCATCAACTTGCCGAAGATGGTGTCCGCCGGCTCGTCGATGCCCACGTAGTTGTCCAGGCTCTTGGACATCTTGTCGCCGACAATCTTTCCGTCAACCGCCTTCGCGTTGAGGCCCTCCAGGATGGGGCCCGTCATGATGACCTGGGGCGCCATGCCCTCTTCCTTCATCAACTGGCGGCCCACCAGCAGGTTGAAGAGCTGGTCCGTCGCGCCCAGCTCCACGTCCGCCTTGAGCACCACCGAGTCGTAGCCCTGCAGGAGCGGGTAGAGGAACTCGTGGATGGAGATGGAGACTTCGCCGCGGAAGCGCTTCTTGAAGTCGTCGCGCTCCAGCATGCGCTGCACGGAGTAGCGCGAGGCCAGGCGGATCATCCCTTCCGTCCCCAGTGAGTCCAGCCAGCTGGAGTTGAAGCGCACCTGCGTCTTGGACTCGTCCAACACCTTGAAGACCTGCTTCTTGTAGGTCTCCGCGTTGGCCTTCACCTCGTCGCGCGTGAGCGCCGGGCGCGTGGCGTTGCGGCCCGTCGGGTCGCCAATCAACCCCGTGAAGTCACCGATGAGGAACACCACCGTGTGGCCGAACTCCTGGAAGCGCCGCATGCGCGTGAGCAGCAGCGAGTGGCCCAGGTGCAGGTCCGGCCGGCTCGGGTCGAAGCCCGCCTTGATGACCAGCGGCTTGCCCGTGTCATACGAGTACTGAAGCTTCTTCTTCAGGTCCTCGGGCACGTGGAGGTCCACCGTGCCACGGGTCACTTCTTCGAACTGCTCCTCGGGGGTCGCCTTGCGCAGCGCGTCCGGATTCATGGCGCCGCAAGCTACCCGAAGTGCGCCAGCCGTGGACGCACTTCCTCCACCGGGTTTCAGGTGCCTGGCAGGTGCTCACGCACGCGGTGGATGCTCCGGCCCTGTCCGGTGGCGTCGTCGATGTCCACCACCACGCCTTGCAGGTAGACGAGCCGCTCCGCCACCTCATACGGCGCCGGCTTGCCCAGGAAGCGCGTCAGCGAGGACTCCTTCTTCATGCCGATGACGGAGTCCAGCGGCCCGCACATGCCGACATCGGTGATGAAGGCCGTGCCACCGGGGAGGATGCGCTCATCCGCCGTCTGCACGTGTGTGTGCGTCCCCACCACCACGGACACCCGCCCATCCAGGTGGACGCCCATGGCGTTCTTCTCACTGGACGCCTCGCAGTGCATGTCCACCAGGATGCAGGGCGTCTGCTGGCGCAGCTCCTCCACCAGCCCTTCCACCACCTCGAAGGGGCTGGCCTCGGTGCGCATGAAGACGCGCCCCTCCAGGTTGATGACGCCCAGCGCGCGCCCATCCGGCAGCTTCACCACGCTGTGGCCCTTGCCCGGCGTGCCCTTGGGGTAGTTGGCCGGACGCAAGAGCAGGTCCGGATGCTCCTTCACCCAGGGGAGGATGGCCTTCTTGGAGTAGAAATGATTACCGCTCGTCAGCAGCTGGACGCCGCTGTCGAGCAGGTAGTGGGCCGTCTCTGAAGTGATGCCCGAGCCTTGGTCGCTGTTCTCCGCGTTGGCGACCACCACGTCCACGCCGTGCTGCGCGCGGACCCTCGGAAGGAGCGTGCGGACCGCCTGAAGACCCGGGCGGCCCACCACGTCCCCCATGAAGAGGACTTTCACGTATCGAGGAAGTCCCAGTCGCGGTACAGGCCGCGCAGGGACTCAGACTCCGTTACGACCAGGTCCATGTCGACGTCATCCCCGGTCGTGGGCAGCACGGGGACGACCTGGTCATTGAAGGCCAGGCCCACCCGACGACTGCGCTGACTGGCCGCGCGGAGGGTGGCGTCGTAGTAACCGCCCCCGCGCCCCAGCCGCTTGCCTTCCCGGGTGAAGCCCAGGCCCGGCACCACGAAGAGGTCAATCTGGTCCACCGCGATGAGGTCCGCGGAGTTGGTGGGCTCACGCACCCCCAAACGTCCCGGTTCCAGCTCGCTTTCCGACTTGATGGCACGGAACGAAAGAATCCGCCCGTGAACATGTGAGAGCGGGTAGCAGACAATCTTGCCGTCTTGCAACGCCGCAATCAGGATATCCCGGGTTGGCACTTCCCCCCGAATGGGGGCGTACAACGCCACCGTGCGCGCCTTCTGATAGTAGGGCGCCGCCAGAAACCGAGACTGAACCTTGAGACCCCGCGTATCGATGAGGTCCGGCGTCATCGCCTTCCGGCGCGCCGTGAGCTCCTCTCGCAGGGTCTGCTTCCTCGCCGCCGCCTCTTCCACCACCGTCTCGCTCACCGACGCCGCTCCCAAGAAAAAGCCCCCCGCAGCATGGCCGTGTGCCCGGCGTCCATTGAACCCTCAAAAGCCAGGTGGGGACCGAAATCATGCCTCCGCAGGCTTCCCTCATCCCCCGTGAGGAGGGAGGGCTTGCACATGGAGACCGAAACGGACCCCGGAATGGACGTATCGGTTCGAATTTCTGCCGAGCATCACGCGCCCCGCAGGGGACAGCCCTTGAACAAAGCTACAGTGCTTCCAAATCCTCGAATCTATTGGGAATTCCCGCCAGAGTCTTTGGAAATGATAAGGACGGGGGGCGGCGGGGTCAAGGCATCCTCGCGCGTTTACAAGGCAGGCGCGGGACCTCTATGATGGAAAGAGCCCGAATCCACCCACATATGCCGCCCTCGCTATTGAACAAGGGTCTTGCGACGGTTCTTTCCGTTGCCTCCGGCCTCGCGTGGGCGGGACCGCCCACGGTGTCGAGCTCCTATCAAGGGGACTCCTATGGCGTGGTGTCCCTGCGCATGCAGGGAGACCAGCTGGTGGGGGTCGCGACTGGCGGACCCTGCGGATTCGAACCCGATACGGAGGTGCTCTCTGGCGAGTTCCAGGACAACGTCCTGGTGGGCCAGGTGTTGCTCTGTCAATTGGGGCCCCACTGTGAGCCGCGGGTGAATCAGCCCGCGCTGGTCGTGTTCAACCCGGACGATGGGGTGATGACGGCCCTGTTCCGGCTGAAGGACGGTTGCCGCTCGCCGGTGTTGAAGAACGACTCCCTCCTGCTCCTGCGGCCGTTGTCCCGGGACGCGGAAGCGGTGGCGCCGGGGCGCGCGGCTTCAGCGACCGCGGCGGTGGCCGCCTCGGCCACGGCGGACGGCGCGAACTCGTCCGCGGCGCAGGTGGCCGCGGGACTGGGCCGGCAGGGCGAGGTGTCACCCTTGGAGGAGGGGCAGCGCCAGTTGGCCGCGGGCAACGCGGGCGTGGCGCAGCGCCACTTCGAGCTGGCCCTGTCGAAGGACCCCCGCAGCGCCGCCGCGGTGGTGGGCCTGGGGGCCAGCCAGCTGATGCTCAATGACGTGAGCCGCGCGGTGAAGACGCTGGAGGCGGGCAGGGGGTTGGGGCGTGCGGACGTCCACCTGTGGCTGGCCTACGCGTATCAGCGCGAAGGCAACCGCAACCGCTCGCGCGAGTCGCTGCGCAAGGCCTTCGAGCAGGGCTGGATGCCCGCGGGCCGCGCGGCGGAAGCGGTGGCGGAGCAGGCGCTGCGCGAGGACATCGAAACACTCATGCAACAGCAGCGGACCCGGAAGCGGGGTCCCGTCCGCCCGTCGGCGGGGGCTGGAAACACCACGCCGTGAGCCAGCCGACTTCCCCGCAGAAGACCACGCGGGTCTTCGGCAACTACGAAGTCCTCTCCGTGCTGGGCAAGGGCGGGATGGCGGAGGTGTACCGGGCCCGGGTGTTGTCCGGACCGCGTGAGGGCTGGACGGTGGCGCTCAAGCGCCTGTTGCCCGCGCTGACGCGGGATCCGGAGTCCGTGTCGCTGTTCGCCCGCGAGGCGCAGCTGTCCAAGCAGCTCCACCACCCCAACATCGTCACGGTGCTGGATGCCGGCGCGCTGGAGGGCATCTACTTCATCGTGATGGAGCTGGTGGACGGCCGCGACCTGGGGCAGATCCTCCGGCGCTGCAAGGTGCGCGGGATTCCACTGCCGCTCGACTTCGCGGTGTACCTGGGCAAGGTGCTGTTGGAGGCGCTCGCGTACGCGCACTCCGCCACGGGGCCCCAGGGCGAGCGGCTGGGCATCGTCCACTGCGACGTGTCGCCGTCCAACCTCTTCATCTCCCGCGTGGGCGAAATCAAGCTGGGCGACTTCGGCGTGTCGCGCGTGCTGGTGGACGGCAAGCTCCAGGGCGGCGAAGTGCTGGGCAAGCCCTACTACCTGTCCCCCGAATCGCTGCTCGGTGAGGTGAACCCGGAGGCAGACCTGTGGGCCGCCACGGTGGTGCTCTACGAGCTGCTGACGCTGGAGCGCCCCTTCACCGGCACGACGCCGGATGCCGTGTTCAACGCCATCCGCGCCCGGCAGTACCGGCCCCTGCGGGAACTGCGGCCCGACATCCCGGAGGCGCTGGAGGCCGTGGTGGCCCGGGCCTTCGCGGAGCGTCCCGAGGACCGCTTCCCGACAGCGGAGGAGTTCGCCCAGGCGCTGACGCCCCACTACGACGAACGCGTGGGCACGCCGCTGGCCATTGCCGCCGTGGTGCGCGGTCTCTTCGGTGCCAGTGACGAGGTGCCCGCCGCGCCGTCGCCCAGCGGGACGCCGCCGACGCCGGGCACGCGCGCGGAGTAGGGGAGCGGGCACCCTGTTGTCCGCTCCATTGTTCCTGCCCACCTTCCAGGACGATGACGACCTTTCCTTTCGCCGCGCGCGGTGTCGCGTGGAGGGAGGAATCCAGATGGCCAACGAGCCCAAGCAGCCGAAGCCGGAGCAGTCCGCACCCAAGCCCGAGGAGCGCGCGCGTCCGCGGACCTCCAAGGCGGACGAAGCCCGGGAAGATGGGATGCCCGGCTATGGGCAGCCCGATGCGGACGTTCGTGAGCAGTCGCTTCCGGAGCAGTCCTGGTAGCGACGCCATCGGTTCCCTTCGTGCTGCTGAGCGCCGCGCGGCCCGCGGGAAGGGAGGCGGCGGACGTCTTCCTCGCCAAGCCCGTGGCCGTGCCCACCCTCCCCGAGCCGAACGCCCCCCACGGACACGCGCAGGGGGCCCTTCCTGGCCCGTGAGGAGGTGCTCACCTGGGTGGCCCATGCGCTGCTCGTTGTCGGTGAAGTCCGTGCTGTGGGCGGGGCGACCTTCCATCTTCGGCTGCCCCTGAGCCGACGTTCCGTGTCCTAGCCGGCCAGCGCGCGGACATGCGGCACGTGTCGGACGAGCGCGTCCACCACGCGCGCCACGTCCGCTTCCGTCGTGCCGGGGCCCATGCTGAAGCGAAGGCTGCCTCGGGCCTGCGCGGGCGACAGGCCCATGGCCCGCAGGACATGCGACGGCGTCAGCGTGCCGGACGCGCAGGCGGCGCCGGAGGACACGCAGATGCCCTCCAGATCCAGGGCGATGAGCAGCGCCTCACCCTCCACGCCGTCGAAGCGCAGGTTGCTGGTGTTGGGCACGCGCGGGGCCGCGCCGCCGTTGATGTGCACGCCGGGCAGTCGCGCCGTCACCTCCCGCTCGAACGCATCGCGGAGCGTGGTCAGCCGCGCCGTTGTCTCAGTCAGCTCCGCATCGGCCAACGCGAGCGCGAGCGCCAGCGCCTCCGCGTAGGGCACGTTCTGCGTCCCTCCGCGACGGCCGCCTTCTTGATGACCCGGCGTGAGCGCGCGGACGTCCACGCTCTTGCGGACCATCAGCACGCCCACGCCCGGAGGGCCGCCGAACTTGTGCGCGGACAGGGACAACAGGTCCGCGTCCACCTCGCGCAGGGACAGGGGCACCTTGCCCGCGGCCTGCACCGCGTCCGTGTGGAACAGCACGCCGCGCTGCCGGCACGCGAGCGCCACCTCCCGCGCGGGCTGGAGCACGCCCGTCTCGTTGTTGGCCCACATCAACGAGCACAAGGCCGCGTCTGGCGTCAGGGCCTCCAGCATGTCGGCTTCGCGCACGCGCCCGTCCGGACCAGGCGCCACCCGCACGACGTAAGCGCCTTCCCGCTCCAACTGCGCCACCGCGCCCAGCAGGGCGGGGTGCTCCACCGCGGAAGTCACCACCCGCCGCCGCTCGGGCTGGGGCCGCATGTGCCAGGCGCCCACGAGCGCCAGCGCGTCCGCCTCGCTGCCGGAGCCGGTGAAGCTGACTTCCTTCGGCTCGCAGCCAAGCACGCGGGCCACCTGCGCCCGTGCCGCGTCCAACCGGGCCCGGGCCGCGCGGCCCTCCTGGTGCACGCTGGACGCATTGCCGTAGCCGCTCGACGCGAAGGCGCGCGACAGCAGCGTCGCGACCTCCGCTCGTATCGGCGCGGCCGCGTTGTAGTCCCAGTACGTCACGAGTCCTGCGCGTACAGCAGCGACACCGGCCGCTCGTTGGCGACGCCGAATGCCTCCAGGAACTTGGCCACCAGCTCGCGCTTGAGCGCCTTGCGCTGCGCCAGCTTCCCGGACAGCGGCAGCCGCGCTCCGGCCATGCTGCCGTGGCCGCCGGACGAGCCGCCGTAGTCCTCGCAGATTTCGCGGATGAGGCGCCCCGCGTTCATCCGCCGGTCCTTCACGCGCAAGCTGAGGAAGAGCTGGTTGCGGTACGTCCCGAAGGCCAGCGACCACTTCATGCCTTCGAGGAACATCAGCCGCTCGGCCACCTCCGCCACCATGTCCGGGGAGTAGACCTCCTCCAGGTCGGTGACAATGGCCGTCCCGTACACCTTCGCCCGCTCGTAGGCCGTGTGGTACAGCTGGAAGTAGCGCGCGGGCAGCTCGGGGTGCTCAATCTGCGCCAGCAGCATCTTGTCCATGCGCGGGAACAGCCACAGGTAGCTGTCCACGTCCGTGGGCGTCGTCTCCCGGCCCAGGTCGCGCGTGTCCGCCTTGATGCCGTAGAACAGGCCGGTGGCCACCTCCGCGGAGGGCTCCAACCGGGCCGCGCGCAGGTACTCCACCAGCATGGTGGACGTGGCTCCGAAGTCGCCGCCCACGTCCGCGAAAGGGGCCTCCAGGCTCTCCTGGCGCAGCGGATGGTGGTCCACCACCAGGTGCGCTTGCAGCCGCGCGGGCAGGGAGTGGTTGCCTACCTTGGGCTGCGTGTCCACCAGCCCGAAGAGGTCGTACTCGTCGAAGTCGATGGTCGACACGTGTGAGACGGGCAGGCGCAGCACCTTCACGAAGGCGATGTTCTCCGCCCGGCCGATGATGCCGCCGTAGCCGATGTGGGCCTTCAGGCCCGCCTTGCGCTCGAGCAGGTGCGCCAGGGCCACCGCCGCCGCCAGCGAGTCCGGGTCCGGATTGTCGTGGGTGAGGATGAGCGCCTTGTGGTGGCCCTGGGCTACTCGCAGGAGCCGCTCCAACTTGTCACGGGCTGGCATATGGGCCAGCCGCGGTGGCGGGGGCTCCGTCAGCTCGCCTCCCGAGCTTCCGGTTCCGCGGCGGCTGTTGAGGGACTGTGTCACGGACATGGGTATTCTTCTTACTTCCTCCCGTCCAGGGATTCGAGGATCCGGGGTCTGTTGCCAACACACCAATGGTGTCGACGGACCCCGCATCCTTCACGACGCGCGAGAGGAGCGTGAGCCTGCGCGCTCCCTCGCCGGGCCGCCGCGGGACGTGGGCTAGCTGTTCAGGGCCTTGAACTTGCGCCCCAGGTCCCGGAAGTACTTCATGCCGTTGTCGAGCGAGTTCTCCATCGCGTCCATCAGCACCGTCCGGAAGCCCGCCGCGGGTCCTCGGAAGGACTCGTAGTAGCGCTGCCGGTCGATGGAATGGATGACGGCGGGCATGTAGCCGTTGCGCAGCAGGATGAGGTTGCTGCACATGCGCCCCACCTTCCCGCTGTGCTCGGTGAAGGGGAAAATCTGCACGAACTTGTGCTGGACCGTGGCCGCCTGCTTGATGGGGTGGAACTCGCGGAACTCGGCGCTGGCCGTGTAGTCCACGAGCTTCTCCAACTCCGGCTGGATCTTCGCCGGCTGGGAGATGTCGTGGAAGTACGTGCGGTGCAGCGGCATGTCCTTGCGCAGCCCGGACCTGTCGCGTTCCTTGGCCAGCTCCTTCTCCGTGCGCTCGCGGCGCTCCATGCGCGCGCGCTCCGTCTGGGCCTCCGGCGTGTTGCCCAGGAAGAGGTCGTGCATCCGCTTGATGGTGGTCAGCGTGATTTGCGCCTGCTTCTTGGCGCCCGCTGCCTCCTCACGGATGAAGTCACAGACGGCCTTGTGGTTCCGGATTTCGAGGACCACCGGAATCATGGAGGCTTCCGCGCTGGTTCGATGAGGGAACAGCGCGGCCATCAGTTCCTGATGCGTGTAGACGACTCCCTCTAGCGCGGCGTCGTGGTAGATCCACGACATCTCCATCTTGTCCAAGAACTCGCGCGCGTCCGGCTTGTCCTTGTAGATGTCGAGGTACCCACGCAGCGTTTCGTTCTTCTCGTCGATGTCCTGGTAGCGTTCCTTCACGGACTGCGGCTCCTTCTCGCTGCGGGTCCGCCGCGGGCGGTACTCGAAGCATGCGGCCGAGCGGTACAACGGCGCGTGGATTCTAGAAATTCCGCGCGGTTGTAACAACGAAATCATCACAGATTGACGAGGAACACCTCGCACGCCTGGTCGAGCAGGTCCTTGGAGAGCGCTGGAGGTATCTGCCGGTAGCGCGCCGCGTCCCGGATGAGGCTCACCAGGTCCCGAGGGTGGCACGAGCGAAGCTCCATGCTCCGCGGCTTGTAGTAGTGCTCGATGAGGTACGTGACGGCCTGGTCCACGTACGGGATTCCCGCTGCCTCGCAGACGCGACTGAAGATTTCCCGGTAAGCCTCTTCGTCGGGGTTCCCGACCTCAATCTTGTACTTGATGCGGCGCAGGAAGGCCTCGTCCACCAGTTCCTTGGGGTCCAGGTTGGTGGAGAAGACGAGGAGCTGGTCGAAGGGGATTTCGAACTTCTTGCCGGTGTGAAGGGTGAGGAAGTCCACCCGTTTCTCCAGGGGGACAATCCACCGGTTGAGCAGGTCCGTGGGGTGGACCTTCTGGCGGCCGAAGTCGTCGATGAGGAGCATGCCGCCGTTGGCCTTCACCTGGAACGGGGCCTCGTAGAAGCGGGTGCTCTCCGAATAGATGAGGTCCAGCATCGCCAGCGTCAGCTCGCCGCCCACGACGACGGAGGGCCGACGGCACACGAGCCACCGGTTGTCCATTTCGAAGGTCTGCCGGCGGCCGGAGGCATCCCGGCCGACCTCCAGCGACACCGGCGTGTGGATGAGCCGGTCGTGGACCTGGATGATCTGATTCCCAATCTCCAGGCAGTGGGGGACGAACACCTCGCCGCCAAACATGTGGGAGACGGCCTCGGCCAGGCTCGTCTTGCCGTTGCCGGGGGAGCCGTAGAGGAACAGCGAGCGGCCGGAGTTCACCGCCGGCCCCAGCTTGTCCATCAGCTCCGCGGGGACGGTGAGGTGGCTGAGCGCCATCACCAACTCCTCCTGGCTGACGACGGGCGTCTCCTCCGTCTGGCTGGTGATGAGCGCGTTGTACTGCTCAATCGGTACCGGCGCGGGGCCCACGTAGGTGGTGCGGGTGAGGGCGTCGCGCGCGTACTCGCGGCCCTTCTCCGACAGGATGAACTCCACGGACGCGCGGCCAAAGCCCTTGCCGCCGCGCAGGTCCACCAGCTTCTCCGTGGCGAGGAAGTCCACCACGTGCTCGATGACACCTGGCCACGGCAGTCGCATCTCGTCCGCGATGCCCATGCCCGTGCCCGTGCCCGCGTAATAGAGGTACTTCAGGGCGATGTCGGACAGGATGCCCATCTTGAGCCCCGTGTCCTCCACCGACTTCGGCTCCGGTGGAGCGATGTCGAGGATGGATGGGTTCTCGAGCTTGAACGGATTGTCGTCGTAGTCGTAGCCAGCGGGAGGAGCCATCAAGCCCCGTTCTAGCCCATTCGATGGGCGGTCGGGCGCGGGACGTGGCCTCTTCCCTGGCTGCCCGCCCCCCTCCCATGCCGAAGAGGGGGGCGAAGCGGGGTGGCTCAGATGTACGTGAGCCAATCCGCGTAGCGCGGCTCCTGGCCGCGCACGATGCGGAAGTACATGTCCTGCACGTACCGGGTGATGGGGCCGGGCTTGCCGTCAGCCACCTGGCGGTTGTCCACCTCGCGCACGGGGGTGATCTCCGCCGCCGTGCCGCAGAGGAAGATCTCGTTGGTGATGTAGAGCGCGTCGCGGGTGAAGGTGACCTCCTCCACCGTGCGGCCGCTGTCGCGCAGGATGTGCAGCACCGTGTCGCGGGTGATGCCGTCCAGGATGGGGCCGGACAGCGGGGGCGTCTTGATGATGCCCTTCTTGTTCACCTGGAAGATGTTCTCGCCGGAGGCCTCGGCCACGAAGCCGCTGATGTCCAGGAGGATGGCCTCGTCGTAGCCCGCCAGCACCGCCTCGCGCTTGGCGAGGATGGAGTTGACGTACTGGCCGGTAATCTTCCCGCGCACCATGTTCACGTTGACGTGCATGCGCGTGTACGAGCTGACCTTGGCGCGGATACCTTCCTTGATGCCCTTGTCGCCCAGGTACGCGCCCCAGTCCCAGGCCGTCACGGCCGTGCGGGTGGGGTTCACCGCGCCCAGGCCCATGGCGCCGTCGCCCATGAAGGCCACCGGCCGCAGGTACGCGCCGTTGGCGAACAGGTCCTTCTGCGCGCGGAGCAGATTCACGCACGCGTCGAAGAGCTCGTCCTCGGTGTACGGAATCTTCAGCATGATGATGTGGGCCGAGTCGAGCAGCCGGCGGACGTGCTCACGCAGCCGGAAGACGGCCAGCCGTCCGTCATGCGTTTTGTATGCGCGGATGCCCTCGAAGACACCCAGGCCGTAGTGAAGCGCGTGCGTCATCAGATGCACGTGGCCCTCGTCCCATTTCATCAGTCGGCCGTCGAGCCAGATTTGCTCGGCGCGCACTCCACTACTCGAGGTCGAGCTCATTCGATGTTCCTTCGCCTGGATGTTGAGGGGGGACAGCCAGGGCCTTCTAGCCAGTGAAACCTATGAGGTCAAAGCGTGTTTCTCGTCCCGAAACAGTCACAGCACCGGTGGCAGGGGGGCGAGCATCCGACGGAGGAACGGGAGGTCCTCCGCGAGTGCCGTCCTGCCGAATTGTAATGCCTTCGAGGCCAGTTCCACCGACGGTACGACGTCTAGCGGTGACAGTGTTCGCGGAAAGCGTTTGACGTGGTGCGTATAAGGAAGGTTCGGCGCCACCGTCATCGCGGCGAGCCGCTGGAGGGGCAGCCAGAAGGGCGTGGTCAGCTTCGGGGCGAAGCCGTCGAGCGCGAGGATGAACGCGTTGCGCGTGCCGATGCGGCCTCGGGCCACTGCCTTCCACGCCGCCTTCGCTGGCAGGTTGTCCACCAGTCCTCCGTCGATGAGCCTCGCGACGCCGTGCTGGCCCATGAGTCCTTCCACCAACGTGTGCATGCCGGGGTCCTCGCGCAGCACGTCGTAGTGGATGACGCCGGGCAGCGCGGAGGAGAAGCCCGCGGCGTCGAGCGCGTCGAAGTCGCCGGTGGTGTCGTCCGCACCCAGGTAGAGGCGGGCGGTGATTTCGGGGCGGGTGAAGAGCTCGGCCATGGCGCCCATGGCGGCCTGGATGCGGCGTGCCACGCCCACGGGGTTGAGCAGGCCCAGCGGACTGGTGCCTAGCAGGCGCTCGTAATACTCCAGCGGCCGGGGAAGCATGCCGCGGCGGATGCCGCCCACGGCGATGAGCGTCGGCACCGGCAAGTCCTTGAGCCGCATGCCACTGTTCTCCGGTCCCGCGCTGAAGAAGCGGCCCAGCCCCGCGCGCAGAAACAGCCGCAGCGCGGCGGGCAGGCCATAGCGGCTCTCCGTGGAGATGAAGCGGAAGAGCTTCCGGAAGGACAGCCCGCGGACGATGTTGATCATGTCCGTGGCGTCGAAGCGCGTCAGGCGCGAGCGCATGATGGCCAGGATGGCGCCCATGGACGTCCCGGCGAGCAGGCGCGGCTCCAGGCCGTATTCGCCCAGGAGGCTCATCACCCCCAGGTAGACGTAGGCCGTTCCGCCGCCGCCACCGGTGACCAGCACCAGTTCCTTGTGCCGGATTTCCCGGTCCAATGCCTCGGGGGGAACGCGCCCGCGCAGCCGCTGCGCCACCATGTCGCGCGCCTTGGCGGCGTGCTGGCGCAAATCCTTCACGTGCGGCATCAGCCGGTCCCGCGTGGGCGGGAAGGGGGCTTGGAGGACGGGGCCCAGGCGGCGCTCCACCTCCTCGCGAAACGGGGTGAGCAGCGCGCCCACGCCCACGTCGCGTTCGCCGTGCCGCACCTTGTAGAGGCGCGCCAGCGACAGGACGGTGCGGAGGATGGCTTCCTCGCGCAGGTCGACCAGGGCCGCGTTGGCCAGCGAGGCGCGCACGAGGCGGAGCTCCATCTCCTCGAGCGGCCGGGTGATTTGGAAGCGTTCCTTCAGCAGCACGTGCTTCGAGGGCCCGTCAGGCCTGGGCAATCTGCGAGAGGTTGGCCTTCGCCTTCTCGATGTCGCCTTCGTACTTGAGGACGAGGTTCAGCGTGGAGGCCACCACGTCGGCGGTGAGCTGCTCCGCGTTCAGCAGCGCCAGGCTCTGGGCCCAGTCGAGCGTCTCGCTGATGGAGGGCGCCTTCTTCAGGTCGAGCGAGCGGATGGCGGCCACCGCTTCCACCACCTGCTCCGCCAGCACCTGGGGCACCTGGGGCAGTCGCGAGCGGACGATGCGCAGCTCGCGCTCGCGGTCCGGGAAGTCGATGTGCAGGTGGAGGCAGCGGCGCTTGAGCGCGTCGGACAGCTCGCGCGCGGCGTTGGAGGTGAGCAGCACGCGGGGGATGTGCTTCGCCCGGAAGGTGCCCAGCTCGGGGATGGTGACGGCGTTGTCGGAGAGCACCTCCAGCAGGAAGGCCTCGAACTCCGGGTCCGCCTTGTCGATTTCGTCCACCAGCAGCAGGGCAGGGCGCTCGGAGAGCTGGGCCTTCAGCACCGGGCGGGGCAGCAGGAAGCGTTCGGAGAAGAACACCGCGTCGCTGGAGGCCAGTCGGTCCGCCGCCTGCGCCAGCGTGGTGGTGCCCTGCACCATGTCCCCAATCTTGTCCTTGAGGAGCTGGGTGTAGAGCAGTTGCTTGGCGTACTCCCACTCGTAGAGGGCCTTCGCCTCGTCCAGGCCCTCGTAGCACTGGAGCCGGATGAACTCGCGGCCCAGCGCCTGGGCCAGGGCCTTGGCCAGCTCCGTCTTGCCGACGCCGGCCGGGCCTTCCACCAGGATGGGCTTGTCCATCCGGTCCGCCAGGAAGGCCGCCGTGGCGATCTCCGGCGAGGATAGATAGCCCACCTGCTCCAGGCGCTTTTCCGCGTCCTCCACGCTGGTGAATGCGTGGCTCTCAACCGTCGAAGGGGTGCTCACCCGGTGAACTTAACCGACGCCCTCCTGGCGACTGCGGCAAAAATGCCAGGGTTCCGGTGTCGTCACCGTGGCCCGTTCGCCTCGCTGCCTGGCAAACCCGCGTAACTCTGGAGGGAAATTTTCTGCGCAACGTGGGCACACCTCGTGCATCTCAGGGTTTCCAATCGGTATTCAGGGAGGTGAGCGGTCATGGTGTGGGCGTGGTTGCGGATGGTGATGATGGTGGCAGTGGTTCTGCTTCCGGGCGGCTTCCCCCTCCTGCTGACCTATGTCGCCTTGCGTACACTCCGCAGCAGTTGGCGCCGTGCCCAGGAGGAGGCCCAGACGGGGGGCCGCGTGGTGTCACTCCGGGACGTCGTCTCCACGCTCCACTTCAAGGAGCTGGTCCGCGAGGCACGCGCCGCGCTCTGAGCGCGGATGGAACCGCTCGACGCTTCCTGCGTTGGAACTGAGACGGCCCTGACACACCTGCCCGGCTAGGGCACGGATGTCAGGGCCGCTTCATTGTGGCCTCGGGGTTCCGAGGCCGAGGCCGTCGGGATTCCGGCGGGGTGCCGGAATCCCGGCGCCGTTACTTGTCCAACTCGTCCACCAGGGCCGTCCAGTCGTCGTCTTCCTTGGCCGTGGGCAACTGGATGACCAGGGTCCGGTCGGTGGGCTCGGACTCATCACTCAGCGCCGCCGGCGGGGCGGGAGCCGGGGCAGGGGCCTTCTTCGCTGGGGCCTGGGCCGCAGGCTTTGCGGCCGGCTTCTTCGCCGGGGCCGGGGCCTGGGCCGCGGCGGCGGGCGCGATGACCTGGTTGAGCTGCGTCCTCACGGCCAGCTCGTCGTCCTCGGCCGCCGCGGGCTTGGCGGCGGCCTTGGCCGGGGTGGCCGTGGTGGCGGACTTGCTCTTGTAGCGGGCCAGCTCCAGCTCGGCGACCTTGAGGGCCTTGCTCTTCTCCTGCACGGACTGCTGCAGGCGGGCGACCTCCTGCGCCTTGATGGCGTCGCGACGCTCCAGCTCCGCCTTCTGCTTGGCGGCGAGGTCTTCCTGCTCCTTGGCGTGCCGCGCCTCCAGGTCCTTGCGCTCCTTCTGTGCGGCGGCCAGGCGGGTGGAGGCCTCGTGGGCCTTGCTCTCGGCGGCGGCCACCTTGGCGTTGAGCTCCTTCTCCGCGCGGGACTTGGCGCCCTGCGCGTTCTCCACCGCCAGTTCCAGGTCCTGGATCTTCTTCGCCCGCGCGCTCAGCTGGCCCTGCAGGTCCTTGGCCCTGGCGTCGGCCTCGGTGGCCTGCGTCTGGGCGTCCTGCGCGAACTGGGTGATGCGCTGCTCGGTCTTGGCCAGCTTCGCGGCCAGTTCGTCCGCCGCGCGCTTGGCGTCGGCACGTTCCTGGTTCGCCTGCTGGGCCTGCTGCTGGAGCCGGGCCTCGGCCTGCTGGAGCTGGCCCGCGAGGCCGTCCCGCTCGGCGGTGAGTTTCTGCTGGGCGGCGCCCGCGGCGCGCAGCTGGTCCTCGCGGCCCGCCAGCGCCTTGCGGCCCTGTTCGAGCTGCTCGTTGAGACCGGTAATCTGCTGCCCCAGGCCCTCGGCCTGACGGCGGGCCTCGGTGGCCTGCGTCTGGAGCTTGGCCTCCATGGCCTTGAGCTGCTCGGTGCGGGTGGCGACCTCGCGGTTGAGCACCTCCGCCTGACGCATCTTCTCCTGCGTCACGTGGGTGAGCTTGCGGAGCGTGTCCGACAGCTCGGTGCCCTTCTGCGTCAGGTCGTTCTGGAGGAGCTCCTCGCGGCGCTGCGACTCCTCGGTGAGCGTGTGCAGCCGCTCCTCGAGGTGGGCCCGGGTGTTCTCCGTCTGCGCCAGCGTGGCGGTGAGCTGCGTCAGCTCGGCGACGCGTGTGCCCAGCTCGTGCTTGGTGAGGGTGAGGTGCTCGCCCAGGTCCTCGCCATGGGCACGCGCCTCGGCCAACTGGCCTTCCAGCGTGGTCTGGGTGCTCGCGGCGGCCTTCCGGCTCTCCTGGTGCGCGTGCTGCTCGCGCGCCAGCGCGTCGCGGGTGGCGGCGAGCTGGCCGTGGGTCTGCTCCAGCGTCTGACTGGTGGCCTCCAGCTCGGAGCGGAGTCCGTCGCGCTCACTGGTGAGGTCTCCGATGTGCGCGCTCGACTCCGCGGCCAGCTTCTCGTGCGCGGCCCGCTCGGCCTCGTAGTTGCCCTGCGTCTCGGACAGCTCGCTGCGGAGATGACCAATCTGCCCGGTGAGCTCCTGCTCCAGCGCGTCCTTCGCGGCGCCCAGGTCCGCCAGCTCCGCGATGCGCTGGTCGCGCTCGCGGGTGGTGTGCGCCAGCGTGTCGCTGGTTTCCTGGAGCGCGCCGCGCGTGTCCTCCAGCGCCGCATGCGTCTGCTGGAGCGTCTGGGAGGTGGCCTCCAGTTCGCCACGCGTCTCCGCCAGCGTGCCTTCGGTGCTGGCGAGCGTGTTCTGTGTGTCGGCGAGCTGCTGCTCCGTCTGGGCCAGCGTCTGCTGTGTTTGCGCCAGCGTCTGGCTGGTGGCGTCCAGCTCGCCGCGCGTCTCGGCCAGCGCGCCTTCCGTCTGGGCCAGCGTCTGCTGTGTCTGCTGGAGCGTCTGGCTGGTGGCATCCAGCTCGCCACGCGTCTCCGCCAGCGCGCCTTCGGTGCTGGCGAGCGTGTTCTGCGTGTCGGCGAGCTGCTGCTCCGTCTGCGCCAGCGTCTGCTGCGTCTGGGCCAGCGTCTGGCTGGTGGCCTCCAGGTCTCCGCTCAGCTCGGAGATGCGCTGGTCGCGCGCGGCCACGTCCCCTTGCAGGGATTCGATGGTGGACTCTCGCTGGGAGACGGTGTCCTCCAGCTGGGCCACGCGCGCGGAGAGCTGTTCGCCGGTCCGCTGCGAGTCATCGAGCTGCCGCTGCGTCTCCTCGAGCTGCGAGGTGAGCGCCTGAATCTGGCCGGTGAGGTCCGCTTCGAGCTCGGCCTTGGCGGAGCGCAGCTCCTCCAACTGACGGGAGAGGTCCGCCTCCAGCGCGTCCTTCGCCTGGGAGAGGGCCTGGAGCCGGTCGTTGAGGTCCGTCTCCAACTCGTCCTTGGCCTGTCCCAGCGCCTGGAGCTCCGCGGTCAGCTCATTCTCGCGGTCCTCCAGGTGCGTCTTGACGGCCTCGACTTCGCCCTCGAGCTCGCCGATGCGCTCCAGCTGCTGCTGGATGTTGGCGTTGAGCTCCGCCTCGGTGTGCTCGTTCCGAGCGATGGTCTCCGACAGCTCGCGCTCGAGCGTGCCGAGCTTCGCGTCACGCTCTTCGATGCGCTGGGTGAGCTCGGCCTCCTGGGCGTCCTTGTCCAGCCGGAGCTGGTCGCGCTCGCCCATGGTTCGCGCGAGGTCCGCCTCCAGGTCCGCGACCTGCTGGCTGAGCTTCGCCTCCAGCGCATCGCGCTCGGCGTTGAGCCGGTGGATTTCCGCGTCAGCCTGGGTGCCGTGCTCCTCGGCACGGGCAGCGCGGGCTTCCAGGCCGCGCACGGTGGTGTCGCGCTCCTGCTCAGTCTGCTGCAGCCGCTCCTGGAGGGCCTGGATTTCACCGTCCAGCTCGGCGAAGCGCTGGTCACGCTCGCTGATGGTGCGGTTCAGCTCGGCCTCGAAGTCGTCACCGCGCTTCGTCAGCCGCGCGATTTCGCCTTCATTCGCGAGGACGGTGTCCTGGAGCTTCTGCTCCTTGACCTCGAACTCGAGCGTGACCACGCCGAGGTGCTTCTCCAGCTTGTCGTACTCGTTGCGGCCGTGCTCCAGCTCGCCGGCGCGGCGGCTCAGCTCCTCCTCGGCGCGGGAGACTTCCCGGCGCAGGAGGTTGATGTCCTTCTCCTTGGAGGCGACGACCTCGATGAGGTCCTTCTCCGCGGAGAACTTCTGGAGGAGCAGGTCATCGACGGTGGCGCCGTGCTCGCGCTCCTTCTGGATGGTGGCCTGCTGGGCCTCGTTGAAGCGGCGCAGCAGGTCGTCCACCTGCATCTTCAGGCCCTGCAGCTCCACGTCCTTCTCGTGGATGCGGTCCTCGCCGGAGAGCAGCTCGCGCTCGCGCACGTTCCAGATTTCAGAGAGGCGGGCGAGCTGGGCCTCGCGCGTCTTCAGCTCGTCGCGGAGGATCTGAATCTTGCCCTCGGGCGTGCCCATCAGCTCGCGCCGCGGTGGCGGACGCTTGAGCTGGCGGGACTCGGCGAGCAGCTCCGCCTTCCGGTCCGCGATGGACTGGAACGTGCGGTCGAGGAACGCGCGGTCCTCTTCCGTCATCGCGCTGCGGCGCTCGCGCTTGGGCAGCTTCGGCGGGCCCCCCGCGGCGGCCTTGAGCGACGGAGGCATGGGCGGCGGTGCTTCGCGCGTCCCGTTCAGCGCGGCATCCAGCGACGCGCCGGTGTCATCCGTGCCCGGCGGCACGATGCCGTGGCTCAGGGCGGCCAGCTCGCCCATCTCGAACGGGATGGCGAGGTAGCCGTCCGCCGCCTGCGGCGTCTGACGATGCTGCGCCAGACCATCCACGCCACTCTCGGAGGAGAGCAGCAGGACCTTGAGGTTCTGACCCCACTTGCCCTTCTTGATGTTGCCGCAGAGGACGAAGCCGGACTGATCCTTCAGCTCCGCGCGGAGGACGACCAGGTCTGGTCGGCGCTTCTCCAGCTCACGCTGCGCGTCAGCCGCCGTCTCAGCCAAGGCTGTCTGGTAGCCCGCGCCCTTGAGCACGGTGGCCATGCTGAGCGCAAAATCATGCTCGCTTTCGACGATGAGGACCCGACGCTCCATGAAGCCCTTTGTCCCGGAAAAAGTGCTGTGAAAACCGGAACATCCTATCGGGCGGTTGTGACCCTTGGAAAGTTTCCAGGAGCAGCTCGGTTGCCAGCCTCACGAGCCCTTGCCGCGGACGACGACTTCCGAACGGACTGAGGGGGTCGGGTGGGCGG